>JBDLVK010000058.1:0-11782 GCA_039804825.1 Bacteroidota bacterium | reverse complement strand
CAATTGATTGTCTTTTTCTGGATTTCCATCCATATAGTAAAGGTCAATATCTGCATCTTTTGACAATGTTTGAATCATTTTAATGACTCGATAATCATTAAAAATAGGACCATTTAAAAGCATTGCAATTTTTTGTCTCATTTTATAAAGCTAAGAATTTTGCTGCCAATATGGATTTCCAGTTGTTATTATAATCTTCTGTAACAAACTGTTGTTTTATCAAATTTAGTTTTGATTCATTACATAGTTCTATGAACTCTTTTTGTTTAGTCCATTTTTCATGAGGAGCTTCAAATCCAATTTTATCTTTTCTCCAAACAATTTCTTTGGGTAAAATTTCTTTCATTGAATTTCTTAAAATAGCTTTAGACCAACCATTGTCTAAAAACAAACTGCTTTTTTGTTTCAAAGTAAATTCAACCAATTCGTGATTAAGAAAAGGAAGTCGAACTTCAATTGAATTAGCCATAGAGTTTCGATCAGCGAATTTTAAAAGCTTCTCTAAACCTTGATTGGTCATCTCATAACTGAGCATTTCTTTTAAACTATTAAATTCTTTAAAAGGATTTACTTTTGATTTTTTAGAATGATGAAAAGATGAATTAATTCCTTTAGGAACACTTGAATTAAAATTCCACTTTAATTTTGCGAGTAATTCATAAAGTTGAGGATAACTCAATTGTAATAAATCTCTTTTAGATAAGTTTATATTTAATCCATGGTTTTCTTTGATTCGATTTATTATGGTTGTTTTTAGAGCATTTTGATAATTTATTTCCTTTAGGTAAAATTTAAAATCTTTATCATAACCTCCTAAAAACTCATCAGCTCCTTGACCATCTAACATTACTAAAATATTGTTTTTACGTGCTTCCTTGTAAACACAATATTGGGCATAAATACTACCAGATTGAAATGGTTCCTCTTGATGCCAGATTAACTTATCCAAATCATTAAGCAACTCATTTTCATTTACAAAAATATTATGATGAGTTGTATTATAATTTTTTGAAACAATATCTATGAATTTGCCTTCATCTCTTTTAAAGTTCTCAAATCGAGCAGAAAACGTGTGGTTCGATTCTGTATTTCGCGAAATTAGTGCAACGATGGAACTTGAATCTAATCCACCTGAAAGTGAACTACCAACTTGAACATCGGATCTTAATCTTCTTTTGAGTGAGCCTTCTAATAATTCCAAAAATTGATTTTGAACCTCAATCATCGACAATTCAGAATCATCTTTAATTGATAATGTCCAATATTTTTTTTGATTTATAACCTGATTTCCTTTGTATATGAAGTAATGAGAAGATTTTAATTTGAAAATGTTCGAATAAAATGTTTCGGTTTGATTATTTGGATTTTCGACTAAATCATAAGCTAAATAATTATGAAGCATAGATTCGTTCTTAACTTTTGGCAATCCATACTCCCATAAAGCTTTCATCTCAGAGGCAAAAATTAAATTGCCTTCATGAAACGCAAAGTAAAATGGTTTTTCTCCAAATCTGTCTCGTGCACAAAAAAGTTCATTTGTTTCCTGGTTATAAATGGCAAATGAAAACATTCCATCGAATTCATTCAAACAATTTATACCCCAATAATCAAAGGCTGAAAGAATAACTTCTGTGTCTGAATCACTGCGAAAAGTATAACCTTTTGACTGAAGAAATGATCTTATTTCAATGTAATTGTATATTTCCCCATTAAAAGTAATAACGTATTTATTAAGAAAACTCATTGGTTGAGCTCCATTCTCCGTAAGATCAATTATGGACAAGCGTCTGTGGCCTAATCCAACATGCCTATTTGATGAGTACCAGTGTCCAAATCCATCAGGTCCTCGATGCGCAATAGAATCTGTCATGCGAACTAGGATAGAATCATTTAAATCACCTTCACAATTTCTATAGTACCCTGCTATTCCGCACATTTTCGATGAATTTTAAATAGTTTTCTTTATTTGAATTAAAGGTGTAGTTATTATTAATTTTTAAACGAGCAGCATTTCCTATTTTTTGCATGTCAATTTTTCCATTCAACAATTCTGTAATCCAGAATTCCCAATCATCATCTTTATCTGCTAAAAAAGAGTTTTTTTCGTGGTCTACTATTTCAGTATTAATTGTAATAGGCGAGGCAATACTAACAATTCCCAACCCCATATATTGTATTAATTTAAAACCACCTTTTCCTTTTGATTCCATATCATTGATCAGTGGCATCAAACCAACGTCAATATCAAGTAAATCTTTTATTTCACTGTGTAATGACCATTTGCGAAATTCAATATCAAAATTTACATTTCGTTTGTATTCAATTCCTCCTATTACAAGTAGCTTAAATTTATATTCACTTGCAATCTTTTCAAATGTAGGAAGTAAAAGATCTAGCAAAAAATAATTATGATTACCACCTATCCAACCAAAAGTGAATGGTTTATTGCTTTTATATATTTTTTGAGGAAAGTCGTTGTAATCTACACACGTTGGTATAATTGCGATATTGTTATAATTTACATTTTGTTCTATAATTCTCGATTTGAGATGAATGGAAGCAACGATAAAATTGGAATATAATCTTAAAGAATTATTGAATTTGTTTCCGTCTTCAAGCAATAGTTTACCATACCATGAATTTATTTCTTTTGGTTGATTTTTTGCTTCTGAAATGTCGTCATCAAAATCTAAGATGGCATTTGGATGTATTTTCAATAGAAGTTTGTCTAGAAATAGATTACCATAGTCATTATATAGTAATAATTCTCGTCTTACTATTACAGTTTCATAGCTACTTGATGATATTACTTGCCAAAATCTCTTTTTTAATGTTTTAATTAAAAATAAAGATCTATTTGTTAACAGAATATCAAATCCTGATGCCTTTAATGTATATTTAGAGACAGAGTTATAGCCTTTAGTATTCAGTTGCTCTATCCACTTGTGAACTCGCCAATTGTAACCGGCGTTTTTTGGATAAAACGCAGCTAAAAAGAGAATTGTATTATTCTTTTTTTTTCGAATGTTTAAAAATGGAACAATCAATCTTCCTAAAATGGAAAACCAATAAATATTTAACATTAATCGTATTGAATAATAATATTTCAAAATAATTTTTTGAATTCCTCAAACGATATTAAATTCAAACATTCTTTTTGGTGTTTACTGAAAACATGATATTCGTAAAAAGGATTTTGAATTTTAGTTGCAATTCCTATATTTTTTGTTTTAGAAATAACTCCTACCCCCCAATCAGTATCTATTGTGCAGGAATATACTTCTGGATTATTACGCCATTTCATAAAACCCTTCCATGTAGTACCATTCCAATTCTGCATTGCAGGAGAAATTTCATATCTATGAGCTTCACGAGCATGCCATTCAGTTGGAGGGTTACAATCATGCAAAACGATAAAACCATCTTCTTTGATAAACTCTAGAGCATTGCATATGTCTCGATCCACTTGATCCGCAAGATGTAGACCATCGATAAAAATCACATCAAAAAGTGTATTTGAATCTAAGAATTCTCCTTTTCTGAGGTTCTCAAAAAATACATCGCTAGTCACTTTGAAATCAACCGGATTCTCCTTGAATTCGATTCCAGGGTCCACACTGTATTTTATTTCTGATTGAATTTTGTCAAAATTCACAGCAGGGTTTCTAACACCTATTTCAAGATAGCAAGTAGGTCGATTCAATGAATTGATTAAAAAATTAATAATATCTGAACGCAAAGGTGCTTTCGATATCTCTAAATCATCCAATTTTTTTGCCTCGGTATGATATGGGTCATTAAGAAATCTTCCTCCCCAATTGTAATAGTTTTTTAATTTTTTAAATGTTATCATCAGTTTTCCATTTGTAATTGCCGAAAGTGCTCCCATATTCGTATTCACCATGAATAGAGAGAGGAGAAGAGGCATCAGTAATATTAAATGAACAAATATCTTTTGCTATATCTATTTGTTCAATTCTTGGTTTATGAATGAATGTATGAATAGAGTAATTTCCACGCGTTAAACAAAGTGAATCAATTGATAGATATAATTGGTTATTTTCAATTTGCTTCTCTGCTGAAAAAACTGGAGCTCCATATTTGTTATTAATTATGACGAAAAGACTGTAACCGTGATCTTTTTTTCGTATGTCAAATTCAAATGACAATATAATCTTGTCATTAACGGTGAAATCTGAGCAGATTTCTAAATTTTCATCAATTACACTTATTCTCTTGAAGGAAATTGGAAGATTTAATTTTAGGGTATCTGGGCTGTAAATACTATTATTCGAATCAGTTTTAATATAATCAGAAATGATTTCATCAATCGTTCCAGATGATTTTAGCACTCCATGTTGAAGTAAAATTCCTTTATTGCAAAGTTCTTTTACAGCTGCCATATTATGACTTACAAATAAAACTGTTCGACCATTTTTGGCAACATCTTGCATTTTACCCAAACATTTTTTTTGAAATTCAGCATCGCCCACTGCAAGAACTTCATCTATAATCAAAATTTCAGGTTCTAAATGAGCTGCTACTGCGAAAGCCAAGCGAACATACATACCTGATGAGTAATGTTTAACAGGAGTATCAATGAACTTTTCAACGCCAGAAAACTCAACAATTTCATCAAATTTTGCTTTTACTTCCTTACGAGACATTCCTAAAATTGTCCCATTGAGGTAAATGTTTTCTCGCCCTGTCAATTCTGGATGAAACCCCGTTCCAACTTCCAATAAGGAAGCAATTCTACCATTGATTTCTATTGTCCCTTCAGTTGGTTTTGTAATTTGAGAAAGTAGCTTTAAAAGAGTGCTTTTTCCTGCCCCATTTTTCCCCACAATCCCAACAACATCACCTTTTTGTATTTCTAAATTGATGTTTTTCAAAGCCCAAAATTCAGTTTTGGCTTTTGTTTTATCCACAAAAAGGGAGGAGATATTCTCTCTCAAAGACCCAGATTTGGCGATACCTAACAAGTACTTTTTACCTAACGAATTTATTTTGATTGCTATGGAAGTTTCCAATTTTTTTTCATATTTTGTAAGCTTAACAAATGTATAAAATATTCAACACAAAATAGGTTAGTTTAAAATATGCATTAAAATACTTTTTCAAATTGATGATTATTCTTAATTTAAATGTGGTATTTTTACTCAATAAAGTTTTAGGGAATGAAAAATTCATTAAATAGAAGTTTTTTTAATCTGTTCATCAGCTGCGTAATTTTATGTACCAATTGGTCATTCAAAACCTTCTCTCAAGAATTATCACCGATTCAGCCGAAATATCAATCATATGTGAGTACAAGCACGCCACAATTAAAATGGAATGCTCTTAGTGGTGCATCTAGTTACATTGTATCAATTTCTACGGATGTTAATTTTTCAAATATTGTGCAACAATCACCCATATTGACAACAACAAGTTGGACAGTATCTCCGCTTCCTACTAACACCTATTTTTGGAAAATAACAGGAACTAATTCAAATGGTATTTATGAATCTACGACAAGTTCATTTACCTATTGGTTGCCATCCAATTCAGCAAATTTAAGTTTATGGTTAGATGCCAATATTGGAATTGTACCTGATGTTAATGGAAGAGTAAGTGAATGGCATGATTCAAGTCCAAACAATTTTGTATTGGCACAAACAGATCCCAATAAAAGGCCATATATTTCAACAAATTCCTTAAATGGTTTACCTTCTCTGCAATTTCTTGGAGGTCAAGTATTAAGCGGGGGGGATATATTGGATTTAGGCACGAATAGTAGAGCAATGTTTTTTGTCAGTAAAATGACCGGAACAAGTCAAGCTTTATTTGGAAAATCTATAAATGTTGTAACTCCAGGAAGATACGGTTTTTTTAGAATATCTGCCAATTCGTATTTTATCTATCAAGAAGCCACCGACAATCATTTAATTGTTCCTGCAACCTCTAATAATTTCAGTTTATATAGACTTGAAAATAATAGAAATTTATCATTGAACAAGTTTAATTTAAATAATAATACCCTTGGGCAACAAGTAATTAATCCAACATACAACTTTAACTCAACATTTCGATTTTTATTAGGAGCCTATAACAATTCAACAGATTTAGGCGAACAGTTTTTTCTTAATGGTAATATTAATGAAGTGGTTTTTGTAGATACTTATAATCCGAGTGAAATTAGTAATGTAGAGTCTTATTTGAGATATAAATATGCACCTCCAGTTGATTTAGGTAAAGATACTTCTATTAATAATTTTTGTTCTATCACATTAACCGCACCAGCAGGTTATACAAACTTGTTATGGAGTACTGGTGAAACAAGTTCATCTATTTCGGTTTCGAACACTGGATCATATTGGTTAAGTGGAAAAGATATTTTTGGATTTACATCAAAAGATACAATTCAGGTGAATTTTCCTGAGATTCTTGAAATTGTTGATAGTAATTTTTGTTATCAAACATCAACTATTTGGGATACAGGTTTAGATAATTCATTCATATTCAATTGGAATAATGGGTTAAATACCCCAGCAATTTCAATTAACACTCAAGGAGCCTATCATGTTCAAGTCACAGACGGTCTAGGTTGTATTAAGTATAGCGATACAATTAATTTTTCCATTGACAATTATGAATTAACAGCTTCACTTGGTAACGACACCACTGTTTGTTCTGGGAATTATGTTGAGTTGGTCAACAATGCTGCTGAAACTGTATCCTATCAATGGCAAGGAAACACGACCAGCGGTCAGCCAAGTTCTTTGCAAATTACTTCTACAGGCGATTATTGGTTACAAAGCACCAATACAAATGGTTGTGTAGCGCAAGATACCATTCATGTTATTGTGAGTGGAACAGCACCTGTCGCAACATTTGTAGGTCAAAACCGCTGTTTAGGGGTGGCAAATGCTTTCACAGATGGAAGTGCTGGAGTTGCAGGTGATCCTGTGACATCTTGGTCCTGGGACTTTGGAGATGGACTTGGCACGTCAAATACTCAAAACCCTTCTTATACGTATGCTACACCTGGTATTTACACGGTTGAATTGTACGCACTTTCGCAAGGAGGCTGTGGGTCGTATCATACTGAGCAAGTAGAAATATATACACCACCTACTGCAGCATACACGCACACTGGGTCTTGTTCGGATCAGGTCATGCAATTTACGAATCAAAGTACTCCAGGTGACGCGCTTATCAATCAGTATGCCTGGAATTTTGGACAACCAAGTTTGGGCGCTATGAATGTTTCTTCTGTACAAAATCCGTATCGTTCGTTCCCAACTGGAGGAACCTTTCCAATGACCTTGACCGTTACAGATGCCCATTTATGTACTGATGATACGGTAATGCAAATTACGGTGAACGCAACACCTGTTATTGATGTCTTTGCGGCCGACGCTTGTACTGGTGCAACTGTTCAATTTACAAACAATACAGTGGTTCAAGCGCCTGCAACGTATTTATGGAACTTTGGGGACAATACAACGTCCATTTTGCCACTTCCATCTAAGCAATATCCAACAGAAGGGCTGAAAACGATTACGGTGAAGGTAACTGCTGCGAATGGTTGTTTTACGGCGGATACCATACAAATGACCGTGCATACAGTCCCTGTGGCGAGTTTTGATTTAGGACCACATTGCAAAGGTGCTTATACAGAAGTTCAATCTACTTCAACCATCAGTTCAGGCTCAATAGCAGACTTGTTTTGGGTGGTCAATTTGACTGATACGCTGTATGGAGATACAACAGGTTATGAAATTATGAATCTCATCCAGCAACAAGTGCAGTTGTTTATTACATCGGACTTCGGTTGTACGGATGATCAAAATATGTTCTTTAATCCAGAAGGAGCAATTGGAGCGAGTTTTACAACACCAAGTACGATCGTTGCTTGTGGTGATACGGTGTCATTTGTGAACACTAGCTTGGGAGCAACAGCTTATGCCTGGAGTTTTGGCAATGATTCAGTATCAACAGTAAGCAATCCTTCAATTGTTTATGACTGCAGTTATCAAGATTCGTCGGTTATGGTCACACTTATTGCCTCAAATTCATTGGGATGTATTGACACGAGCTTTACCTTCTTATGGGTGGGGGAATATGCGGTTGATTTACAGGTGGATAACATCTATTTTCAAGCAAATGGAAGCAATGCAATCCTTGGTGCAGAGTTGAAAAATATGGGGACAGCGCCACTAACGAGTATCGATTTAAATGTCTTTTCTGAAGCCGGCTTTGTGATGAATGAAGTGTGGACAGGAAACTTATTGCCGAATCAAACTGAAATTTACGTGTTTACAAATCAACCAGCTATGACTTTGAGTGCGGAAGATGAAATCTTGTCGTTCTATTGTGTTCAAGGAACCGGTTATGCGAATACACAAGTAGAACCTGATTTGACAAACAATGAAGTGTGTAAGAACATTGAAAGTAGTGAAGTGATCTTAAAACCGTTGTATCCGAATCCGACTGGTTCTACAATTACTATGAGTTTGATCGTACCCGAAAGTGCAGAAGTTGAAGCCGATTTTGTTGATGACCAAGGACGCGTTGTAAAACAATTGATTTATCCTTTCACCTTGGAATCCGGAGAATACACTTACGTATTTGATTTAGCGCAAGTCGCAAATGGCACCTATGTACTACGTTTTACGGTGAATGGTAAAACGGAATTGCATCGATTGGTTGTCTTGAAATAGAATTAAGTCATTAGAATTTAATTCTCAGAAGCCATGTGTATTGGTGTAAAGTGGGGGAAGTAGAATAGTGTGTTAATTTTGGGGCTAATCTTTGATTATCAATCACATACTTAAGTGTTTAACTCTTTGTTTTATTCATATTAAATAGATCATGTTTTTCTTGAATCTAAGAAGGGTACAGATATTATATTTTAAGCTTTTTTTAGATTTTAATTGTAGAAATAAAATTGTAATTATTTAGAAAGAATTACGAATTACGAATTACGAATTACGAATTACGAATTACGAATTCTTATACATAATCCGCCATCTCATCTTCGACTTTGCGGAAATAGAGCAGTCCAGTGATGAAAATAAACAAAATCATTGCGAATGAGACATACATCATGTTGCTTGGAGCCTCACCTCCAAAGATGGACCATCTAAAGCCTTGTATAACACCAGCCATTGGATTTAAATAGTAGATGGTTGCTGCCCAGCTCGGTAGTTGTTTCATAGCGAAATCGGCAGGATAAGCGATAGGTGTAACGTACAAACCAATTTGAACCATAAAAGGTACGATGTGTTGAAAATCGCGAAAACGAACTGTAAGAGCACTTAACCATATTCCAACAGCCAACGCGGCAATCATGCCCATTAGAACAAAGAAGGGAGCAAGCCATACGTTTGCGGATGGAGCTATTCCAAAATAAATCATTAAAATCACCATGATGACCAGTGAAATGGCTAAGTCAATTAGTCCAACAGCCGCCTTTGAAAGCGGAATAATCAAGCGTGGAAAATAGATTTTCTTCACCATTCCTTGACTTGC
The DNA here is from genome assembly GCA_039804825.1 of Bacteroidota bacterium. GTDB lineage: Bacteria > Bacteroidota > Bacteroidia > Flavobacteriales_D > Crocinitomicaceae > M0103. Next base: position 2,263 of record JBDLVK010000058.1, on the reverse strand, counting down.
GATGATCGAAGACCCTGCATTGGTCATTACGTAGGAAAAATACGTCCAAATCGTCATGCCTGTCATTGCAAAAAGCAAGTAAGGCACATCTGTTTTCACACCCACAAATTTTCCAAAGACCAAGGATAAAATAAGCAAAGTAACAACGGGTTGAATCAGTGCCCACAACAAACCAATGGTTGTTTGTGCATAACGCACCTTAAAATCGCGCCAAGTAAGTGTTACAAACAAATCCTTGTAACGATACAACTCTTTGAAATCTGGAATTATACGGGAGTGGTTAGCGTCGATGATTTTATGATTCTTTTCCACGTGTGAATTTTTACATGTCAAATATAACTATTTCTTAGAAGTTAGAGCAAGATGATAGATGCTAGAAAATTTTTCAATCGTCGAGAATCGATCTTCGATACAACGGTCATCGAGTTTATCGAGATGTAACTCATCCCCGTCTGCTGATAGGCAGGTTAAACCGTTCATCTCTCATCGTTCATCTCTTAACGCTTCTGGATCCTGAGGAGGCACATTTAATTTATCGAAATACTCTCGAGATGCTGAAGTGTCAAGATGTTCCTCCATATAATAGGAAGTCAACAAAATCACCAAAAACGGCAACACCGGTGCCTTAAAACGCACCAATACACCAAATAATATCGAGGTGAATCCTGCAAAATAGGCTAAAATGACAGCAAAAAAGAAGGCAAATATGAGGAATTCATGCTTGCGAATGCGTTTGATTCGTTGACCAATTTTTCGGCTAGCAAAAAAGCGAAAAGTAAAATAGATCAATACAATACTTTCCAAGCCATTTAAAATTAAGGAAACGCTCAGGGCTTCCCAAATATACGGCCTGTAAAATCCTGCTAAGATGGACATTGGAGCTGCTACTACCATTCCGATGGGTGAATAATCTACTTCACCCAGGCTATATCGATTTGTGCCATAGGTTTTGTTTGTGGTCATGTCTTGATTAATGACTGAGGCTTCTTTTACGAAATCATCTGAAATGGATGTTGTAAAGAAAACAACGAAAGCTCCTGCAATTATTGTTAAAAAAATCAATCGGATTGAGTATTTTTCAAATTTCCGTTTTTCAAAGCGTTTTGAAAGTGCTGCACTGAAGGCAAACAATAAAGGAATTGCAATTCCTAGTAAAATAAATGATCTAACTTGAAGGATTACATAAAGGCAGATAATCATGGATAGCCAATGTTTCCATTTCCCTTTGGCTTCAACTGACAAAATTTGAAATAAATTATGTAAGAAATAGCAAATGGCAACAAAGACAACCGTGTCTTTTGAAATTCCACCGCACCAAAAACTCAAGGATGGAATGAAAAAGATGGCCAAAGCGAGGTGCCAATCAGAATGAAGTTTGTAATTACGAATTAATTCATACAATCTAAAGGAAGCAAGTGTTGTAAAAAATCCAAAAATTAACGACAAAGACATGTAACCTTTATAAGAAAACAAGCTAAATACAGAAGTTATTTTACTAATGAAATAACTCTGTGGTTCAGCATAAATGCTTGAGTCAGGGTAACCCGTTTCTAGAGTGAAATTTTCATAAATACTTCTACCTTCTGGTGAATGGATTAATTCAGAGAAATAAGCATAAGGGTCATGCCAAAAGAGATTATTCAATTTAACGGCACCATCCCAAAATGCGATAGTGTCACCTCCATAATTTATATAGTAGATTACATTGGCAAGGACAAAAAATCCCTTAAATAAAAAAGCAGGTAGAATGTACTTGTAATAGGTTTTTTCGCGATTTTTTCTACTTCGGTAGTAAATAATAATAAGTAATACGGAAAAAGTGAATACAGTTGCAAGAATATCCAATGGCGTAAAGAATAAATAGTTACGATCCAATTTGATTAATTCTCCAAGACTTTGATTCACTGAATATTTTTTGTTTTTTCAAATATACATTTTTAGAGTGAATAGTGACCAATGACTAGTGACTAGTGGTTTTATTTAAATTAATCTATGATTATGATCCTACCACTGAAATCTTAGTAAACTAAAATATAGTTTAATGTCATTTATATTCTCAAAAGAATAGCTTGGTTCTTATCTAGTCACAGCCGCCGAAGGCAGCACCGTAGGTAACCTCTAGTCACGAATTTCCAGTCACTGGTCACTAATTTAAGTACAACTACTTAGGCCCTTAATACCTTCTACGTAGCCCTACCTAGTTAGCATCATGTATATTGATTTTGAAAACGGAAATTCCCATGGATAGGCGGTTTTTGTGATG
>JBDLVK010000057.1:0-12304 GCA_039804825.1 Bacteroidota bacterium | reverse complement strand
CATTTCGATTTCTTGCAAGGAGAAAAGAATGCCGAGAGTTTTGACTTTTTGAATTATTTCTTGGAGGAAGAAACAGATCAAAATTTCCACCACCACAATTATAAGTTCAAGGCGCGTATTTCGAAAGAAGAATACATTGAGAAAGTGGTGAAATTGAAAAATCATATTCAGCAAGGTGATATCTATGAAGTGAACTTTTGTCAAGAGTTCTATGCAGAAGATGCTGAAATGAATTTTCCGATGGATACTTATTTCCGCTTGAATGAATTAACACACGCACCTTTTTCTTCTTTTTACCAATTTGGAGACTATGCTGCTTTTTGTGGAAGTCCTGAACGATTTTTAAAGAAAGATGGAAGTCGTTTGATCTCCCAACCTATCAAAGGAACTGCTCCTCGTGGAGCAACGATTGAAGAAGATGAGATGCTGAGAAATTCCTTACAAAATGATCCAAAAGAACGTGCTGAAAACACGATGATTGTTGATTTGGTGCGCAATGATTTGTCACGCGTGGCACAAAAGGATTCTGTCAAAGTGGATGAATACTGTGAAATCTATTCGTTTGATACGGTTCACCAGATGATTTCTACTGTTTCATGTGAAGTTCGGCCAGAAGTGAATTTCACTGATATTTTACGAGCAACTTTTCCAATGGGATCAATGACCGGAGCGCCGAAATTACGTGCAATGGAATTAATCGAGGAAAACGAAGCCTTTAAGCGCGGATTGTATTCAGGTTCGATTGGTTACATCGCTCCGAATGGCGATTTCGATTTCAATGTGGTGATTCGCACTTTGCTGTACAATGGTGAAAATCGTTATTTGTCTTGTTCGGTAGGAGGTGCAATAACGATTCAATCAGATCCGGAGAAAGAATACGAAGAGTGCATGGTGAAAGTGAAGCGTATTTTAGATGGAATGAATGGCTAAACTCGAGCGACATATTGCTGAATTTCTTGGTGACGATCCAAGGAAACATTATTTTGTTGCTTGCAGTGGAGGAGTGGATTCCATGGTATTGGTTCACATTCTTCATAAACTTGGTAAACGCATTTCGGTGTTGCATGTCAATTACATGTTGCGTGGTGAGGATTCGGAACGCGATCAAGAATTGGTGGAACATGTTTGTCAGCAAAAAGGAATTACCGCACATGTGAAGCGTGTTGATTTCAATAAATACTTAGCGAGTTCGGGAGGGAATCTTCAAGATGAAGCAAGAAAAGTGCGTTACAAGTACTTCCAGAATTTCAAATTAAAAGAGAACATTCGCATTGTTTTAGGGCAACATGCGGATGATCAAATAGAAACATTTTTCTTAAATCTTTCGCGTAATGCAGGAATCATGGGCTTGGCCTGTATGCTTCCTGAACACAATGGCTATTTGCGCCCATTGTTACCGTTTACAAAAGATGAGGTGAGAAATTATGCGATTGAAAACGATGTGATTTGGCGTGAAGATGTTTCAAATGCTTCAAATAAATACAATAGAAACAAGTTGCGCAATGTCTTGCTTCCTCAATTAGAGCAAACGATTCCAACGATAAAAGAAAGTGTATTGACCTTGGTCAAAGCGTTTCAAGCAACACAAAAAGAACTGCAGGATAAACTACAACCCATTAAAATTGCCATTCTGAATAGCCAGAAATTGTCGTTTGAACAATATGATTTAATGGATGAATACGATCAATTGGAGTTGCTGCGACAGTTGGAAATCCCTGCGAGTATGTTAAGTGAATTCGCAAAATTACGAAGTGCCGAAAAGGGGAGAATGATTCCTGTTTCTCATAAGATTTTTCGTGCAATCATAAGGGAAGATGACTATTTCTATTTCCAAAAAGAAGAAGGTTTCACGATATTACCGCAATTGCACATCGAAGAGGTGAATGAATTACCAAAAGTGTTTACGAAACAAGAACTTTATGTGGATCCACTGAAGATCAACGGTACAATTTCGGTGCGTCACTGGAAAGAAGGAGATCGCATGAAACCAATTGGGATGAAAGGATCTAAATTGATTTCAGATATTTTGAGCGATGCAAAAATTCCACACCACGCTCGTCACTTACAATTGGTTGTGCACGATGATGAAAAAATTCTTTGGTGTGTTGGATTATCCGTGAGCCGCGAAGCAACGAGCAAATTGACAGATGATAATTTACAATTAAAGATTCGATTGATTTAAATAAAAAAAAGGACGCGATGAATCGCGTCCCTACTATTGCCTTTTTCACTTTGAACTATTGCCTAATTCTAGCTACCGCAACCAATGCAATCAATGTGGCTATCCATTGGTTTTACTCCGTTTAATTTCATTTCAAGGTTGTGAATCTCGTCTTTTAGGTCCATGTCTGCGAATAAATCCCCTGTTAATTGTGCTTTTAATGCCTCAATTTGATCGTGTAATGTTGTTTCTGTTTGCATTTTGTTTGTTTTTTGATTCAGGTAAATATCCAAAGATTGGAGGTGGTTTGCAAAAAAAAGTTTGCCAAGTTATGAACGAAGCGTCGTTGATTTGAACAAAGTGTAATCAATCATAGTTCATCGTTCCTCTCTCATCGTTCCTCGACTCTCGGTTCTCAATTCTCAAACATTCATCCTAATTCTCCATTCCTTCGGATACAAATTATTAAAGCGATTGCCCAAATGTTTGATCCAACCCAAGGGTTCTTGTTCAAAGGTTACTAAGCGATAACCCTGTGTTCCTGCAAGGGAAAAAGTATCACCATGTAAATAGTTCAATGCTTGTTGACGCTCAAGATCAATTCGTTCCTTGTAAATGCATAATTGTGGATTCAAGGCCAATTCTTCGTTCGGTAGAATTCCTTTGCGCGATAGTTCACCAATGGTTGTTCCCATTTTTTGTAAACGCATTTGCGCTTGTACATGCAACATGTTTTCCTCCATTGCCTTCGGAAGGGCCAATAATTTATCGTTCCAATTCAAAGCGATTGTATCGGATAAATCGGCATAAACAGGAATATCCAATAAATCTTTTTGCAAGCGAAATTCTGCTTTGCGCGTAAAGCGCTGACGTTGTAACTTTTCATCACCTTTCTGAACCACTGCAACAAAAAAACCTTCTGTTTCTGTTCGTCCCGGAAGGCAATAATGTCCGATTCCATTTCGACCTGTGGCAATTGGGCTAGGTAACTCCAATTGAATCAGTTCTGCACCCAATTCTTCCACCATCCACTCAACATTTTCTTCGTTTTCATTGGTGTTGAAGGTGCACGTCGAATAAATCAAATATCCTCCTGGAATCAGTGCGTCCCAAACATCCGCTAAAATACGTTTTTGTCTTCCGCAGCACAATTGAACATTGTCTTCGGACCATTCTTCACGTGCTTTTTCATCCTTTCGGAACATACCTTCGCCCGAACAAGGGGCATCGACAACAATTAAATCAAAGAACTGAGGTAAGCGTTGAAAATCCTTTGGGTCATTGTTGGTAACAACAGAATTGGCATAGCCCCATTTGCTCATGTTTTCTTTGAGAATGCGTGAGCGCGCTTGAATTACTTCGTTGCTCACTAACAATCCTTCACCGTCTAAAAACGATGCAATCAAGGTGCTTTTTCCTCCTGGGGCGGCACACAAATCCAAAACTTTAGGAGAAGAGGGTAAATCCAATTGTTTCAATAATGAATCCAATACCATCGAACCTGCTTCCTGTGGATAATAGGCACCTGCATGGAACAATGGATCCAAGGTGAAAGATGGTCGTTCCTTCAAATAAACACCATTTTCGCACCATGGAATTTCATCAATCACATCTAATTTCGAGCGTTTCTTCAAAGGATGAAAACGAAGTGAAACGGGAGCTTGCGCATCGAGTGCAGTCAACAAATCTTGACCTAGAAATAGATCTTTCTTAACGCGTTCTTCGAATGCTGATGGAAATGGAATACTCATAGTTCAAAGTTACTCAAAATCGAATGATTTTGAAATCATGAATTACGAATTAGAATCACGCATTGGATGTCCTTAGAATGACGCCAGTTTCTCCTTCTTAAACAACTTGCGATAGGTGTCGTAGATGAAACTTAGTTTCTTTTCGTCGTTTGGATAGTGGCGATAGTAATGACCTGGAAGATTTAAAATGGCTTCAAATTCTTCCAACGAAACTCCAAGTTTTTTAGCAATATAGATTTTTTCTTCTTGAACTTTCTCGTCGTTGTACGGTTTAGCTTTCAACTGTTCGATGGCATCTTCACGCGACATCTCGCCCGTACAAATTTGTGATGAGAATGTAGCTCTGCGGTAATCGATTCCGAATTTATTGAAAAGGTAATATGATTGAATGAAACCAGTATATTTCGATTCGTAGTGTTTTCCACCGTAATATTTCCAATCCAATTCGTTACGTAACAATTCCATTGCCTCATCCTTCACAAAAGGAACATAGTTTAATATATAAACCATTTTTATTCCTTTAAAGAATTTGTAATACATTTCTTTTTGGAATCCAAAAGTTGGAAATTTCCGCAACTTAACCGTTCCAAATTTCTTTTGAATGTGATTGAAATAGGTTAAATCTTTCGCGTTGTAATGCCAGGTTTTTGGTAAGATACCTTCTGTTGCAAAATTTCCGCCACTGATGATGTATTTCACACCGTATTTCGCAGCAACTTTGTGCAAAGCAGCCAGAATTGCAATGTCTGTTGGAGTATCAGCCTCAGGAACCGAAGCTTTCAAAAAGGCTAATTGTAAATCTTTGAATTCTTCCCAATCAAGTACATAACTTTCATAGTCGACATTCAATTTTTTCGCGATGTTCTTTATGTTCATTACCGCTTCTTCGGAGTTCCAACCATTGTCCATGTGAACGCCGAGAACACGTAAGCCCATTTTTCGACAAAGATGAGCTGCGTAACTACTATCAATTCCACCACTTAAACCAACAACACAATCATATTCTTTGCCTTTTCCGTCTTTTTTCATACGTTCCACCCAAGCGGCTAATTCTGCATCGCTTTTGGCTCCTTGGTAATTATGAAGTGCTCTGGTTTGAATGAATTCTGTGCAATGATTACACTCACCCTGGTCATTAAATCTAATGTCCGGATCAGTAGTATCCATTAAGCAACGTGTACATTGCTGATAAGCGTTCGAATTCATAGAGTGCAAATGTAACTAAGGAATAGCGATTTGCATCATCTTTTACAAGGAAAAATGCAGAAAATGATGTATTTTGAATAAATGAGTAGTTTCAGCGATTTTTTAACGGTGTTCGTCGAACGTCAATTCGTCTTTTTCAGGATAAGAAATCAGTACGCCGCGCTTTGTTCCTTGGTACACAAACATACTTCCACCAGCTAAACCATTTGCAAATCCTTTTTCAAAACCATCTTTTAGATGTTGCACATTTCCAGCTCCGCCCAGGGCAATTACTGGAATAGAAACAGCTTCTGAGATTTGTTTGATTAAATCAACGTCATAACCGCTCATTTCACCATCCTTTTCTATCGATTGAATGATAAGTTCACCGGCGCCATTTTCTTCCATCAATTTGGCAAATTCAACAGGGGAGAAGCCACTTGCTTTGGTTCCAGCCATGGTCCAGGTTTGTAAACCACCGAACAATTTCTTTTTCACATCAATACAGATAGCAATCGTTGAGGAACCAAATCTTTCTGAGGCTTCAGTAATAAAATGAGGATTTTCAACAGCGTAGGAATTAATCACCACTTTTTCTGCACCAGCCGCAATGATTGAACGAATATCTTCCAAGGAACGAATTCCACCCCCAACTGCAAATGGCATATTGGCTTCTTCACCCACATCTTTTACGAAATCAAGAGAAATCAGACGTTTTTCTTTTGACGCTTCAATATCCAAGAACACCAATTCATCTGCCTTTAAATCATTGTAGATTTTTACTGCATTAATCGGATCACCAATGTATTTTGGATTTTTAAAGCCAATCGATTTCACAAGGACATTTCCTTTGAGCAGAAGAACGGGAATTACGCGAGGACGAAGCATGTTGGAAGTTAGAATATAGAGTTAGAATATAGAGTTAGAATAAAGAGATAGAAGCTAGTTTTGTTTTATCAGTTTGGATTTTTGGTATTTAATCATTCCTTGAATCATTTTACAAATTTGTTGAATCATTAATTCTAATTCAGTATGCAATTGTGAAGATATAAAATTTAATCGTTGTGAAATTTCTAATTGGGTATCAATTTCATTCGCAGAGGCTAAAGAGACGTATAAGAATTGAATAGTTTCTCTTGGATGAGCTCTGGAAGATCCTTCAGCAATATTCGATGGAATCGAAACAGCCGCTCTTCTGATTTGATTTGTTAATCCGTAGATTTCTGTTGAAGGATAATTGGAAGTTACGCTGTAAATTTTTGTCACTAAATCTAGACTTTGTTTATAGACATTTAAATCTTTGAATGTATTCATGTTGTAAAGGTTTGAAAATTTGTTATTTGAATTTAACCAAAAATTTCCAAATCCATTTCCCTCTTAAACATTTTTTTCAAGAATCTATCTCTAACCTCTATCTCTAACTTCCAACTTCTATCTCTAGATTCTAGAAAAATTCTCCAACAACTTCATCCCAACATCATGACTCTTCTCAGGATGATATTGAAACCCATAAATGCTTCCTTTAGAAACAGAAGATGCAAATTTTGTCCCGTAGTCCGTGTAATTTAATACATCGTTGGAATCATTCGCTTTCATGTAGTACGAGTGCACAAAATAGAACTCAGAATTTTCAGGGATGTCATTCATCAAAGGCGATTCTTTTTCAATCGAAATGGTGTTCCAACCAGTATGTGGAACTTTGAAACGCAAGGTATCCTCGAACTGAAACTTTACCACTTCCGCATCAAACCACCCAAGTCCATGTTCACCACTTTTCAATCCTTGTTCGTTGTTCGTTGCTCCTTGTTCCATTCCTTCTTCGCTCGTCTTCGCCATCAACTGCATACCCAAACAAATGCCTAAAATCGGCGTTTTTTTCACAAGAACCGCTTCATTCAAAGCATCCAACAAATTCATTTCACGAAGATTTCTCATTGCATTACCAAAATGTCCTACACCAGGTAAAATCAATTTTGTGGCATTCAGAATAACAGCTGGATCAGAGGATATGACAGCATCCACTTTCAAGCGATCAAGTTTTTTCTTAACCGAATGAAGATTCCCCATTTTATAATCTACGATGACAAGCATAAGTACTCTTTGTTGAGTTAAAGTTTTGAAAATTTATTTTTCAAGCGTAAAAAAGGCATTTCAAAATAGTTATATGATATTTTAGCTATGATAATCGTAACACTCAAGGCAATGATAGTTTCTAAAATGAGTACTTGCCATAATTGAGTGTTAATACCTAATCGACTTGTGATTTTTAAAGCAACCAATATTCCTATAAAATGTAAACAGTACATTCCATAGGTCATTTTTCCTAAACTACTAAATAGTTTGAATTTTGACATTTTATAAAACGAATTTAGAGAATAATTCTGCTCTAAAATGATGAATAAAATTACAATAGCTATTGCTATTCTCTCGAAAGGTTTGAAAAAACTATCTACCAATAAAAATTCATCTCGGAAAAAGAAAACAAAAATAAACGACAAATAAATGAAGATAATCGAATACTTGGGAAGGTTAATAATAAATTGTAAGAACTTATTATTAAACACAATTAACCAAGCTCCTATGGCTCCAATTGCCATATCTCCAATGCATGATAATGTGTGATGCTCATATAATACAGGATTATTATTCAACAAACGGAAACCAATGCTAGATATGATTATTCCAATTAAGACAGTCCAATAATAACGAAGTGGAATGATTGCTAACAAAATTGGCCAAACGAAGTAAAATTGTTCTTCAATTGCAACACTCCATAAAACTCCAAGAATACTTGCATCTGGTAAACCATGTTTAATTAAGTCAAAATTGTTTAGAAAACTTATATACATTGGCCAGTTTGCAGTTTCCATTGAGGTTTGTCCAAATACATGTTTTATCATTGGAAAAAGAACAAAACCAAAGAAAACACAAAAATAGAACAACGGCCATATTCTTAATACGCGTCTTTTCCAAAACGAAATAACATCGAGTTTACTGTTTTTTTTTATCTCTCTGATTATCAAAAATGTAATTAGAAAACCACTTAGTACAAAGAAAAAATTCACACCTAAATTCCCGTTCCCGAAAATATCTTTCTTAATAAATTGATAGGTTGAGTTTTCTTTTATGGAGGCTATATCAGTATGAAAACTATGGAAAAAGAAGACAGATAAAAAACACAAGAAGCGCCAACCATCGAGGTTCTCAAAATAGTTATTTTTATTTTCCATAACATAGGTTTTTAATCAATTTTGCTAATTTCTCAACTTGAATTTTGCGCGAGTAGTTTTCCACACCGATAGAGTTGCAAGCGATTTGTCCTTTTTCCTGAAATTCCGCATACAATTCTTCCATTACTTCAATTAAATGTTCAGAATCGCGCACGATTATTCCTGAGTTGGTTTGGTTGATGAGGTCAATTTGAGGTGTGATGTCAGTTTCAACAGTATGAAAATAGAATTGGGTTTTTAAATTATTCGCTTCTTGGCTATTTTCATAACAAAGAACAATTTTACGCTGAAGACCAAGATAATCGTAAATCTTAGTTCCAGTAAATTGGTAATAATTAAAAAGCAATAGCACATTGTCTTTTGCCAAGCTTTCTAAAAGTTCTCCATTTGGTAATTTAGGTATCAATTGAATTTTATCCTTTAGATTTTGAAAGTTTAGTTGAATTAATTCCTTGATTTCTGAATCATTGTTAATACCATAAAATTTTAGTTGAAATTGTTTAGTAGGATGTTGGTTTACAAAATATGAAAAATCAGACAAAAGTGCTGATATAGGATGCCATTTATACATGGTGCCAATAAACGAGAATGTCAATTGAGATTGTTCTTGTTTAATATTCTTAACTCTTTCCATTTCATCAGAATCAAATCCGTTTGGAATTATACTGATTGATTTTGATGGAAAAAGTTGTATCAATTTCAATCGAAACAACTCATCAACGGTGCTTATTTCTAGGGCAGTTTTTACGATTCTTTTTTCAAAAAATAAATCAAATTTTCGTTGAAGGAATCCTTTCTTTGCACTAAAACTTTGACTCCAAGGGTCTCGGTAATCGGCAATCCATGGTATATTATTTTTCTTTCCCAATTTGGAAGCATAACTGAATAATACAAATGGATCTCCAGTTGCAATAATTACATCAACCTTATTTGTTTTTAAATATGCTTTCGCTGCTTTATAGAGTTCAGCTTTGGGTCCAATAGGAATAAAAAATTGACTAAACTCATAAAAGCCTGTTATTACTTTTCGTAATATTTTAAAGCGATTTTCGCCGTATTTAAGTAACAATCGATTGCTTAAATTTGGACGATAAGGAGTACGTAAAATAATTCCTAGTTCGCCTGTTTCAGCAGTTGTTTCTTTGGAGTTGCCTTCAGCAATATAGTCTAAAGAATTACCATACAGATTGCCCCATTGCCGTGTAATAACAATAGGTTCTACTCCAAATTCCTTAAAGTTCTTGTACCAATTATAAGGTCTCAATCCACCCACTGAAACGTAAGGAGGAAAATCATAGGCGAGTATGAGAACTTTTTTGTTGGATTGATTTAATTGATTATTAATTAATTTACTTAACTCTTCGACTTGAATTTTTCTGGAAAATTTTTCAATATTAGAACTATCACATTCAATTTGTCCTTTTTGTAGTAATTCGTCGTGTGAAGTTATAAGTATATCTAGCAAATGACTTTTGTTTTTTACAAAAATACCGGCATTGTGTGTTTTAATTATGTTATACTGTTCTTGTTCTTCTAATTTTCCGTTTAATTCAAGATTGTAATGTTGTTCTTTTAGTGATAATCCTAAATCATCTTCTTTGAAGCAAAGTAAAATTTTACGCTGAATCCCAAGGTAGTCATATATTTTTGTGCCTATAATTGAATAGTTATTGAATAATATCATTAAATGACTTTCAGCCAATTTTGACAGGAGCAGTTGATTATCCAATTTAGGATGGAATTTTATCAATTCAATATTCTGTTCATTAAATTTATCTATGTAAACCTTTACTCGATCTATTTGATCAATTCCAAACAAATTAAGTTCGATTTTTTTATCAGGGTATATTTTTGAAAATTCAAAAATAGAATCAATTAAAGATTCAATTGGATGCCAATCATTAATCGTTCCTGCTAATGCTAATGAAAGAGCATTTTTCTTTTGATCAATTTTTTTTGCGGAGTTAACACTTGAAGGGTTAAAACCATTAGGTATAGTATAGGCTCTGGGATTCTTTGAGAAGATTTCAAGTTGTTTCGCTATAAAAGGCGCAACAACAGTTGTAAAACTGGCGTTTTTTAGAACTTTTTTTTCATAAAATCTATACCATCTTTTTAGGAGCGGAAATTTGGTAATCGTAATGTCCATGGACCAAGGATCTCTGTAATCTGCAGCCCAAGGTATGGAGTGTTTTTTGCTTAATTCCGAAGCATATTTTAACAAAATGAAAGGTTCACCTGTTGCAATAATAAAGTCAACCTTATTTTTCTTTAAATAATCATCAGCTGCATGAAATAGCTCCTTTTTTGGCCCAGTTTTAAAAATATACTGAGCGAATTCAAAATATGCAGTTAGAACTTTTCGAATTAAAATATATCTTGACTTACCATGTTTTAATAATAAACGATTTGATAAATTAGGTTTATATGGTGTTCTAATTATTGTACCATGTTGCGAATCTTCACATATTATTTTATCGGATATACCCGAATCTATATACGAAGAAATATCACCTGTTTGGTTTCCAAATTGTCTTGTAATTATTATAGGTTCAAGTTGATATTCTTTAAAATATAGGTACCAATTATATGGTCTCAATCCACCTACTGAAACGTAAGGAGGGAAATCGTAAGCGAGAATGAGAACTTTTTTCATTTTAACACACTTAATATCTTGGATTCTTGATTTTCCCAGTTATAATAATTTGATGCTTCTAACATATTGGATTTAAATGAACGTAATTCGTCATCCGTTAAAGATAATATAACTTGCTTTATTTTTTCTATTGAATTCGAGGTAAGCTTGCCAACTTTGAAATTATTCAAAACTATATTATTTTCAACTGTATCACTTGCGATTATAGGAATTCCTGCGTGAATATATTCAAAGAGTTTATTTGGCGAAGCAAGCTGTTTACTCAAATTATAGGATTCTAACAAGTTTATTCCAATTGTAGCACCTGCTGTGTAGGAAGGTAATTCTTTAATGGGTTTAGTATCGATAAATTTTATTCTGTCACTCAGATTTAACAAATTGACTTTATTAAGCAGTGAATTTTTTAAAGGGCCATTTCCTATTAAAACAAGCTTAAACTGTGAAGGGAGGATTGAAACCGTATCGATCAATAAATCCAAACCTCGACCTTCATTCATGAATCCTTGATAAAGAAGAATCTTGTCAGCTTTGTCCCATTTATAAAGTTCGGTATAATGAACTGGGTTGTTTTTAACAATGCTGTCAGATTTTCTTGGTACGTTCATGATTACAATTCCTTCAACAAGCGAATATTTTTGTTTAAAATAATTCAACAACGATTCATTTACTGTAATGAATTTGTCTATTTGTGAAATTAGTTTACGTTCTACTCGAGTGCCATGAAATTTCATGACTTTTATTATAAATTCGATAACAAAATGCTTTACAAAATGACTGTTTTTAGGAAAAAACTGATTTATCGTTTCAACATAAATTTCATGAGAATCATAAACCAATTTAGACTGAATTTTCTTTGATATTCGAAAACCTGCATTTAATGTAGGCAAATCGTTGCACCAAACAAAATCATATGCAATTTTTTTGTTTAATACTTTCTTAATAAAGAAATTGAATTCATAACAAAAAAAGCTATGCTTTAAAAGTTTTACTGAAAAGGAGTTTGTAGTCTGATATGAAAAAAATTGAACATTTTTTTCAAACAATTGATTGTCCTTCTCTGGATTCCCATCCATATAGTAAAGGTCAATATCTGCATCTTTGGACAATGTCTGAATCATTTTAATGACTCGGTAATCATTAAAAACAGGACCATTTAAAAGCATTGCAATTTTCTGTCTCATTTTATAAAGCTAAGAATTTTGCTGCCAATATGGACTTCCAATTGTTATTATAATCATCAGTAACAAACTGTTGTTTTATCAAATTTAGTTTTGATTCATTACATAGTTCTATGAACTCTTTTTGTTTAGTCCATTTTTCA
>JBDLVK010000056.1:0-17325 GCA_039804825.1 Bacteroidota bacterium | reverse complement strand
GGAGCCGTTTTATTGGAAAATACCCGAGCAGAATCATGGAGCATTTATGCTGGAGTTCCTGCTAAAAAAGTCAAAACATTGTCCCCAGAATTATTCAAAGGAGAAGTACAGCGAATCGCAGACAATTATGTGAAATATGCGTCTTGGTTTAAATAGGCGGTAGAATATAGTGCTAGAATTCAGAAGTTAGAGCTAGAATCCAGAAGTTAGAGAAATGAGAGATATTGAAACGTACGAAGATTGTTTATTGTTGATTACCAAATTCTATGATAAACTATTAGTTGATGATCAAATTGGTCACTTCTTTCAGCAGTTGGATTTATCGCACCACATTCCAAAAGTTGCTGATTTCTGGGCTTTTATCTTAGTCGATAAGCCTGGTTACAACAACAACATGATGGGTGCACATGCGAAATTGGATTTACATGAATCAGATTTCAAGCGTTGGCTTCAACTGTTCCATGAAACAATTACTGAACATTTTCAAGGCGAAAAAGCAAGTTTAGCCATTGAACGTTCAAAATTAGTCGCTTGGACAATGACATCAAAACTCAGTTAGTTAGTTCTTTCTATCGAATGACAGTGACAAACCCTTGATACATTTCACGAACATCATTAGCTGGTTTAAAATAGATGATATACGTATACACTCCATCTTGAACAGGTAAACCAGATTTCATATCCCTTCCATCCCAGGTCAATTGATTCTCAGAAAATTCTGCGATAATATTTCCCCATCGGTTGACAATAAATCCTTCTTCCACTATTCCTCCTTGTACAATAATAGCAAAAGTATCATTTACATTATCATTGTTTGCTGTAATTACATTTGGAATGAAAATAACATCTGGCTCAACAATACAATTCTCCATAACAACATTTACTGTATGCACATACGAGCAACCGTCCGCTGTTTGTTCAACTTGAGTCAAGGTTTGAGAACCATACACCCATTGATTAAATACCAACACTGAATCAAATTCACATAATTGAATGTTATCTGAAACATCATCCGCTTGATACAATGATAATTGAAACACCTGCGTTGAATCACATCCATTTACATCAACAAATACTTGGGAAAAAGTGCCGGCGGAGGATTCGTAAGAACCAAAAAGCAAAACTGAATCTCCGGGACAAATGCTTAAATTATCAGTGACAATTTGAGGTGTACAACCAGAAGTCACAACGATTGAAATACATTGTTGATGAGCACATGCTCCTGTTCCCAAAGCATAACAAACTTGCCATGTTCCCACCCCAGCCGTTTGGGGATTAAACATACCCGTTGAAGAAATACATGTTCCGCAAGTCGATGTCCATATTCCACCGCCATTTGTCGCACTAATTTGTTGAGCAGCATCTGTATCTGCAAATGGTCCTGCAGGCTGAATCGAAGCATTTGCAACTGCTTGACCCGCAACAATTGTGGTTGATTGGGTAGTTGTGCAACCGCTCGCTGTAGTCAAAACACAAGTGTAAGTTCCAGGACAAAGATTTGACAGAGTTGAGTTTGTTGAGCCATTTGACCAAACATAGGAATTTGGTGCTTGGCCATTGGTTAAAGAAGTGGTAATCGAGCCATCACAAGCATTTGCACATGTTTCATTAATTGGGTTTAATGTCAATGTTGGGATTGCTTGTCCCGCTGCAATAGAAATTGATTGATTTACAACACAACCAGTGGCTGTTGTGACCGTTAAACTATAGTTTCCAGGACATAAATTAGAAAGTGTTGAGCTTGTTGCGCCAGTTGACCATAAATAGGTAAAAGGAGCTTGTCCGTTGTTCACAGTTGAGGTGATTGAACCATTGCATGCATTAACACATGTTTCATTTGTTGGTGTCAACGTTAATGTCAAACCAGGATTCACACTACATTGTGGATTCATTGTTGCAATCCAAGCATCGTTAGCAGCATTATTTGGAGCCCCAGGAGTTTCATCAATACCCACTGTACCAGATGTCCAATTTGCTTGTGTATTCCAGTTGTTTGAAGTATTATTTGTGAAAGAGAAAACTTTACCTACCGAAGAACCTGAAAAATAGATAATGGTATTCGTTGTGTTATTTCCCCAACTTACACTGTGAAACGGAATACCCGTAGAAGGAATTGTTGGTACTTGAAATGAATCAGACCCATTTGCCATTGCAACTTGACTCCAAGAACCACCAGCAACCCAACTTCCATTTGGTGGGTATGCAGGGTTAGTCGTTGTTGGGCTAACCGTTGTTGATTCTAATAAAGTCGAAGAACCGGGAATTATTAAACGGCAATTGCCATCCGTCAAAGAAAGGTCATTTGGTGGTAAAACAGTGTTCGGGCTCGCTTCATTATAGATTACAATGTAGGTTCCTTGAGGAACACTTTGCCAAAAAGGTATATCAGCAAAACGAAGAGCACCCGATGCAATTCCCGTTCCCGCACCTGGTGCAAAGTAACCGTTATTGTCATCAATAATTACTTTTCTTAAATCGAGCGATGGAACAGGTGTCGTACATGTTGGACTACCAATAACAACAAATTCAACATATTCACTTGAACCCGGCCCTTGGGATATTTCGTTGATGATTAATTGTTGTGAAAAAGAACTGAAAGAAGTCCAAACAAAACTAAAAAATAAAAGAAACCTAAACATACGTTTATATCAAACATCCTATTTGCAATTGGTTTCGGCTCAACACGCTGGTTTACCTCAAGGAGATCAATCGCAAAATCCACTGCAAAGTTACAAGAACTATTTCAAGCAGAAAAATAAAATGATTAAGGAATTGTAAATTAATTATTACAATTTAATGTGTTCCGATTTCACTTCCTGACCGAAAAAAATAGAAGCCTTTTTATCGAATTCTGTTGCCGATTCAGTTGTTATAAAATGAAGTGAGCCTGACCTGGTTAATTTTGCTGTTAGTGCTGTGTTTCGGAGTAAATAATCCTCTAATTTTTCAGCAACAATCGCACCTTGAGAAATTACTTTTACTGTTGAAGGAAGGATCGATTCAATGTACTCTTTCAAAATTGGATAATGCGTACAAGCCAAAACAATCGTGTCAATTTTAGGATCTTTTGACAAAAGTGAATTTACATCTTCTTGAATAAACAATTGACCGGCATGCGAATCATGGCGGTGATTTTCAATCAAAGGAACCCACATTGGACATGCATGTTGAACAACTTTAACAGTTGGGGCGTATTTGGAAAGCTCAATAACATACGATTCTGATTTTACGGTTCCTTCCGTTGCTAATATTCCGACATGTCCCGTTTGTGTTAAATCTCCTATCACCTCAGTACTGGGACGAATAACCCCAAGAACTCGTTTATCTGGATCAATGAATGGAAGATCTTTTTGTTGAATTGAACGAAGCGCTTTCGCTGATGCGGTATTACAAGCCAAAACAACCAATTCACAGCCGCGATCAAACAATTCTTTTACTGCTTCTAGGGTATAGTCATAGACAACTTCAAACGAACGTGTTCCATAAGGTGCTCGAGCGTTATCTCCCAAATAGATATAATCATATTGCGGTGAACGATTCACGATTTCTGACAGGACAGTTAAACCACCATATCCGGAATCGAAAACACCAATAGAGACTGTTTTTTTCATTGATTCAAAGCTACAAAAAAAGGGTAACCAAATGAATGATTACCCTTCAAATAAATTTAATTGGGGTTATGGTTTTGTTGCTTCCGCGTCTAAACGAAGTAATTCAACAATAACCTCACTTGTGATATCCATTCCACCCTTGTGATATAAGGTTGTAGACTCATCAATTACATAGTTCAATTTTTTACGATCAGAAACAATTTCTACTGCTTTTTGTACACGATCCAAAATCGGTTTATTCAATTCTTGACTATACAATTGCATTTCTTGTTGCAATGATTGCTCACGCTCTTGAATATTCGTTTGTTTCTTCATCAATTTGTCTTCAGCGATTTTAATTTCAACTGGAGTCATTTTTGGACGATCAGCCTCGTATTTAGCCAAAGCAGCATTAAAGTCAGCTTCCATTTCTTGAAGCTCTTTTACACCATTTGCTTCAAACTCCTGCAATTTTGTGATTGCAATTTTTCTTGATGGCAATGTATCCAACAATTTTTGTGAATTGACATGCGCCACTTTCGACTGTGCCATCACAGTTCCTACACTAAACATCACCACAAGGGCTAATAACAACTTTTTCATTTTTTGTGTTTTGTTTTTATTAATTATTTACCAGTAATTCCCATTTCTTTCAAAACTTCATCACTGATGTCGAGTTTGTTGTCCGCATACACCAAATTACTTTGATTGGCTTTATCGAATACAAAACTATAATTTCTTTTAGAAGCAACCTTTTGCATGGCATCAAAAACGCGATCTTGTATTGGTTTAATTAATTCCTGACGTTTCTGAAAATAATCCCCTGTTACGCCGAATCGCATTTTTTGTAGTTCCAGTACCTCAGTTTCTAACTTCTCAATTTCCTCTTTACGCTTTGTTTTTTCTTCTGCTGGCAAAAGAACTTCTTCACGTGCAAAGTTTTCCTTTTTTTGTTTTAAAACTTCATAACGCTCTTCAACTTCCTTTGTCCATCGATCCGCCAATTTATCCAATTTCTCCTTTGCTTCTTTATATTCTGGAACGTTTCCCAAAATATAATCAGAGTCAATGTATGCGTACTTTTGACCGAAGGCAAATGCTGTGCCAAAGATAAAAACAAGTGCAAATAATAGCTTTTTCATAAAATCAGTTTGAAGCCGAACGACCAAATTAATCATTTTATTGTGTTCAGCAAGAATTAAAGTTCTCCTAAATTCATCCCAATTGTAAAACTCAACTTTGGATGGAAACCACGTGTATTAATATCTGTATCTGAAGCTCCTCCCGCTCCGGTAGACCAATTATCTAGTTTATCAAACCCAAGTCCATAATCTAATCCAAGCATACCAAACATCGGCAAGAACACACGAATACCAACACCCGCTGAACGCTTCACGTTAAATGGATTAAAACGTTCAAACGATGGGAAAGTATTTCCTGCTTCTGCAAACGCCAATGCATAGAACGTTGCTGACGGATTTAACGAAATAGGATAGCGTAACTCCAAAGTATATTTTGCAATAATTGGATCACCACCCGAAGATGACATGGAATTATCTAGATAACCTCTTAAAGCAATAATTTCGCGTCCACCCAACTGGTTCACACCTGAAAGCCCACTACCTCCCAATGAGAAACGTTCAAATGGCGTAACACCTCTCGATGCTGTATAAGCTCCCATGTATGAAAAACCAATGCGTGACATTAACACTAATTTTTTATCTTTTGATAATGGGAAGAACCATTCACCAGTAAATTTCAATTTATAATATTCCAAGAATTTATATTTCTCTTGCTGAGACAAGCCCGTAAAATCCCTATTACCGTTAAACAAGAAATATGGCAATGACGATTTTGCGGTGAAAGTAATGTTTGAACCACTTTGAGGATAAATTGGTGCACTAACAGAGCTACGTTGTAAAACATACTTCAACGCCAAATCGTTCGCATATCCATTGTTAAAAATTGGGAAATAGGCGTATTGATTCACGTCATAATATTGATAAGAAAATTCATAATAAGCCGTGAAGAAATCATCTGGAATTTTCTTTCTTCTGCCTAATCCAATACCTGTTCCTGTAATACCAATTCCAGTGTATGCATCATTTGTAGGTAAATAACCGTTACCCATCGCTGTATGATTCAAGTAATACGTCAATGAATTTGGTTTTTTCCCACCTAACCATGGCTCAGTGAATGAGAAATTATATCCTTGGTAGTAACGACCATTACTTTGCGCTCGAATTGATAAACGTTGTCCATCTCCTCCTGGAAGTGGCGACCAAGCACCTTTTTTAAAGATGTTTTTCGTTGAGAAATTATTAAATGTTAGACCTAAAGTTCCAATCAATCGTCCTTTACTAACAGCACTAGCACCACCATATCCACCAGACAATTCAATTTGATCCGATGATTTCTCTTCAACAACATATTCAATATCTACAGTTCCATCAGCAGGATTTGGTATTGGATTTACTTGGAAAGCTTGTTCATTAAAGAATCCCAATTGAGCCAATTCTCGTTGCGTACGAATAATGTCATTTCTATTAAACAAATCACCTGGTTTGGTTCGAATTTCACGACGAATCACATGATCATTTGTTTTCGTGTTTCCACTGATGATGATACGACGAATGCGTGCTTCCTTCCCTTCGATGATACGCATTTGATAGTTGATGTGGTTATCAGAAACATTCGTTTCAACCGGAATTACTTGGAAGAATAAATAACCTCTATCCATGTACAAAGAAGAAATATCTCTGCCGTCTTCACTCATGAATAATCGTTTTTCAATCAACGATTTATTGTAAATATCACCACGCTTAATACCCAAAACTGTATCTAAATACGAGGACCTAAATTTTGTATTTCCAATCCATTCAATGTTTCCGAAATAGTATTTTGAACCTTCTTCAATCTGGATATTTACATACAGATTTTTATCATCAATTTTATACACCGTATCAAAACGAATATGGGCATCACGTAAACCAACTGCATTGAATTTTTCCAATAAGGCCAATATATCTTTTTCGTAGGAGCTTTCAGTGAATTTAGATCGTTTAAAGAATCTCCACAATTTCTTTTCTTTGGTATCTTTCATTGCCATTTTCAGCTTCCATGTAGGAACAGAAAGATTTCCTTCAATATTAATTTCCTTAATTCCTACTTTTTGACCTTTTGAAATGTCGATAAGAAAAATTTCAGAGTTATTCATCAAGGTATCACCAACACGATTGATTTTCACTGATGTCGAATAATATCCTTTTTCCCTAAAATATCCTTTAATTTTACTTTCCGTTTGATAAACTAGGTTTTCTGTAATCGTCTTTCCTGAATAAAGTGTAATTTCTTCACGAATTTTATCCGCTTCACGTTTATTTACTCCTTTAAATTTAAAACGTGAAAGCTTTGGTCTAGGAACAACCTTTATGGTTAAATAGATAACACCAGCTACTTCCTTTGTCGCATAGATTTCAACATCAGAAAAAATTCCTTCGTTCCATAAATTTTTAATCGCTTTTGCAATTTGATCACCAGGAATATAAATCGTTTGACCTTGACGCAATCCAGCAATCAATTTAATGGCTTGATGGTCAAAGTTATCTGCTCCTTCTACTTGAATTGGTCCGATTTCATATTCCTTTGGTTTCGTGTAATCAATTTCCAAGTTTCCGATAGAAATTGGTCCAGACAAAATAAGTGAGTCTTGCGCATAAGAAATGCTCAACACACTTAAAAACAGGATTAACAGAAGGTTGTTTTTTATCATAGTATTAGGTTAATTGTTCAGATACCATTCCAAAACGACGTTCACGAGATTGATAATCAAGAACTGCTTTAAAAAGGTCTTCACGTTTAAAATCTGGCCATAACACATCAGTGAAATGAAATTCTGAATAAGCTATCTGCCAAAGTAAGAAATTACTGATTCTATATTCTCCACTTGTACGAATCAATAATTCGGGATCAGGAATTTCGCTTGTTGTCAGGTAAGTTGAAAAAAGATTTGCATCAATCGAATTAATGTCCAAGGTAGCATCTTTAACTTCACGAGCAATCTGTTTAACAGCGTTGACAATTTCCCAGCGCGAACTGTAGTTCAAGGCCAAAACCATCGTTATTTCTGAATTATCTTTTGTCAAATCAATCGACTCTTGAAGTTCGTTTTGACAAGCTTGTGGCAAACCTGCAATATCACCTATTGCCAATAAACGCACACCACTATCAGAAAGTTCTTTCACTTCATTCGCCAAAGATCGAACCAACAAATCCATCAAACCGTCCACTTCTTCCTTTGGTCGATTCCAATTTTCTGTTGAAAAAGCATAAAGAGTCAAGTATTTCACTTTTAATTCTTTCGCGGCTTTTAATGTCTCTCGAACAGATTCAACTCCAAAGTTATGCCCATACAAACGCATGTGCCCTTGTTTTTTAGCCCAACGACCGTTGCCATCCATTATAATAGCAATGTGTTCTGGTGTTCTTGTTAAATCTATTTTAGACAAATAATCCATTCTTATAATTAGAATTAAAAACGAAAATAATCAAAGAATCGTATTTAACCTTATGAAGTTCTTGAGGTTAACATACCTTAACAAAAAAGAGGGAAATGGCCAGCCAAATCCCTCTTCTCTAATTTTATATACTATTACTCAGCAAGGATGATGATTTTATCATTTTGAAGTTCCATCACTCCACCTTTTATAGTTACTCGAATTACTTTAGAATTCGATTTATCATCTTGAATAAGATCACTAGTTTTATCAAAGCGCTCAAAGGCCATTGACAAATCTACTTTTACCATTCCTTCTTTCAAAGCAGAGATGATTGGCGCGTGACCTCTTAAAACCTGAAATGAACCATCTAACCCTGGCAATTGAACTGCTTCAACTTCGCCATCAAAGATTTTCGTTTCCGGTGTTATAATTTCCAAATGCATTGTATTCTGTTTTTAGTTGGAGTGATCTCCTTTACAATCATTTATTAAGCGTTAGCTTCTGCCAACATTTTGTCTCCTGCAGCGATTACATCCTCGATACCACCTTTCAAGTTGAAAGCAGCCTCTGGATATTTATCGTAAACACCATCCAAGATTGCATTAAATGCTTTGATTGTTTCTTGAATATCAACCAATACACCTGGGATACCTGTAAATTGCTCAGCAACGTGGAACGGTTGAGACAAGAAACGTTGAACACGACGTGCTCTATGTACAACTGATTTATCTTCTTCAGATAACTCATCCATACCAAGAATCGCGATAATATCTTGTAACTCTTTGTAACGCTGCAATGTGATTTTCACTCGTTGTGCACAGTTGTAGTGCTCTTCACCAACAATTTCTGGAGTCAAGATACGAGAAGTAGAGTCCAATGGATCCACCGCTGGATAAATCCCTAACTCAGCAATCTTACGTGATAATACTGTTGTTGCATCCAAGTGAGCAAATGTGTTTGCTGGTGCTGGATCGGTAAGGTCATCCGCAGGTACGTAAACCGCTTGTACAGATGTAATAGATCCATTTTTAGTTGAAGTAATGCGCTCTTGCATCGCACCCATCTCAGAAGCCAACGTTGGTTGGTAACCTACTGCTGACGGCATACGTCCAAGAAGTGCAGATACTTCAGAACCTGCTTGTGTAAAACGGAAGATGTTATCAACGAAGAAAAGGATATCCTTTCCTTGTCCATCACCTTCACCATCACGATAGTACTCAGCCATTGTTAATCCTGACAATGCAACACGCGCACGAGCACCAGGAGGCTCATTCATCTGACCGAAAACAAATGTTGCTTTCGACTCAACCATTCCAGGAACGTCGATCTTAGAAAGATCCCATCCACCTTCTTCCATTGAGTGCATAAATGCATCACCATATTTGATAATTCCAGACTCTAACATCTCACGAAGAAGGTCATTTCCTTCACGTGTTCGCTCACCAACTCCTGCGAATACAGAAAGTCCACCGTGACCTTTAGCGATGTTGTTAATTAACTCTTGAATCAATACTGTTTTACCTACTCCGGCACCACCGAATAAACCAATTTTACCACCTTTTGCGTATGGTTCAATTAAGTCAATTACTTTAATACCTGTAAAAAGAACCTCAGTCGCTGTTGACAATTGGTCAAATTTTGGAGCTTCACGGTGAATTGGCAATCCATTTGCATTGTCAACAACGTTAATTCCATCAATCGCCTCACCAACAACATTAAATAAACGTCCTTTGATTTGATCTCCAATTGGCATTTTGATAGCACTTCCAGTTGAAGTAACTTCCATTCCACGACGGAAGCCATCAGTTGAATCCATTGAAATTGTTCTAACAGAATTCTCTCCAACGTGTGATTGCACTTCTAATACAACACGTGTTCCATCTGCTTTTCTAACTTCCAATGCATCATAGATATTTGGAAGCGCCACTCCTTTTTCGAAGTTTACGTCAACTACAGGACCAATTACCTGTGAAATATTTCCTTTAATTCCGGACATTTTGGTGTCTTTTAAATATTAATTACTACCAGTGCACAAAGCACTGTTTTGAATTTGGGCGCAAAGATACATGAATTATTCTAAGTGACACAAAATCGTGAACTTAAATTTTTAAAAAAAACGCTATTTTTTATCAAAAATGAAGATGCCCGAAGTTCTTCTTTATTAAAAAACGAACTGGCAAGTAAGAAAACAGAAAACTAAGTATAGAAACCAACGATAAAATTAACAGTCCATCAACCAAAGATAATTTTATTGGAAACGCTTCACCGCCAGAGTTCGGCATTGTTAGCAAGGCCCATTTTAATTGGGCGAAACAGATTGAATACCCCAAAACCAAACCAATTACAATTCCCTTTCCAGCAATTAACACTCCTTCAAAAAAGAAAATTTGAAACACTGTTTTTTTGTCCGCTCCAAAACTAATCATGGTGTCCACATTTTCTTTTTTCTCAACAAATAACATAGTCAAAGATGCTACCAAGTTAAATGCTGCTAAAATAAAAATGAAAAGCAATATGATTAATACAATCAACTTTTCTGATTTACTAGTTTTAAAAATCAGTTCATTTTTTTCGTAATTCGTTTTAACTGAAAAATCCGTTCCAAGCGCTCGCTGAAGATTTTCTTTGACAGACTGATGATCAAAACCTTCCTTTACTTTAACAAATACTGCTGTAATATCTCCTGTATAATTCAACACATCTCGCGCGAAATCTAAGGAGACAATCAGTTTTTCGGAGTTCACCTCACGATTATAATTCATTCTTCCTGCCAATGATAATCGGCTTGTGGTAAACGGATTTGAACCAACTCGGACTTTTGCGTCACGCTTTGGAGCAAAAATTGTGATTTCTTCATACCCAACTCGCTCAGGAATAAACCCTCCCAATTTATCTAATAATGAGGCTCCAATTATCCCAAAATCCTTATCATTTTTATCTAAAAAAGATGAGCCTTCAAGTAAATGCTTATCCATTTTTGAAAAAGTCAAGAAAGCAGGCTCTACACCAACCATCACAGCATTTACGCGCTTTTTCTCATGGTTCAGAACAACAATTTCTTCCACCGCTTTTGATGTGTTTTCAACACCTTCAGTTTTCGAAATTTTAGAGAAATCAAGTTGACTTTCAGGAAAGGTCTTTGCTACTTCAGATCGAATAGTAATATCAGAATCAAAATCTGAGTATAATTTTTCAATCATGCCTTCAATTCCATTGAACGCAGAAAGTAAAATAACGAGAGCGGCCGTAATAATTGAAATTCCGATAACCGAAATGCGTGTAATTAAATTAATTACATTCTTTTTCCGTTTAGCAGAAAGATACCGTTTCGCTATGTAAAATGAAACATTGATGGTGTGATCTTATTTTTTAAGCAATTGCTCAATTTCCATTGCGTAATCTAATGAATCATCGATAAAGAAAATTAGTTCAGGAATTTTGCGCATGTTTTTCAAACGTTTTCCAACCTCTCCGCGAATTTTACCAACGTTTTCCTTGACGCTTGCCAACACTTCTTTTTTATCTGGACCAGCAAAAACAGACAAATAGCATCTTGCTAATGATAAATCTGATGTTACACGAACCGTTGTAACAGAAACCATTGCTCCTAAGCAAATTTCACGTGCATTACGCTGAAAAAAGACAGATAATTCCTCTTGAATTACCCCTTCAATTTTGTTTTGTCTAATTGAACCCATAATGCAAAAGTAACAATTGTTCGTCCCGATTTATACACAAAGGGAAACAAAAACTTATCTTTGACCCTCATGAAAGATTTTTTAGAGATATATCGTTACACATTTATGTATAAAGGAAGAGCCATTCTTTCTATAATATACAACTTGTTATTTGTCGTTTTCAATCTTCTTTCATTGGTTCTTTTTATTCCCGTTCTCCAATTAATTTTTGAACCTGTAAAAAAATCGGCCATACTGGTCGAGCCAATATGGAACGGTGGATTTGTTAGTTGGTTTTCATATATCAAGGAATACTACAATTTTTACATGCAAAAAATGGTCAATGAAGACCCTAAATATGCTTTGGCTTTTGTTTGCATAACAGTTTTTCTGGCATTTCTATTAAAGAACATATTTCGCTATGCTGCGGTATGGCACCAGGCTGAGCTGAGAATGGCGGTAGTAAGAGATATTCGCGATAAACTTTTTTCAAAATCGCTTAATTTACCACTTTCATTTTACTCTGACGAACGTAAAGGTGACCTAATGGCACGTATGAACAGTGATGTTGGAGAAATTGAAATAGCAGTTGTAAGCTTACTTGAATTGATTTTTAGAGAACCAATTGCAATTATCATTTACATTGGAACGCTGATTTATTTGAGTCCACAATTAACATTAGCCTCTTTTATTCTTCTACCCATTTCAGCTTTCGTTATTTCACGTATTGGTAAAAGTTTGAAAAAAACGGCAAAAGCAGGTCAAGAGCAACTAGGGATTGTTTATTCTTCCATGGATGAAGGTTTGAGCGGTATTCGCATCATCAAAGCATTTAATGCGATTAAACAAGTTCAAAGTGCATTCCAAAAGGTAAACCTTGTTCATCAAAAATTGATTACGAAAGCATTCAGAAAACGCGATCTCTCTCCTATCTTAAACGAAACCTTAGGTGCAGCTGTCATGCTGAGTTTAGTTTGGTACGGAGGGCTTATAATTTTGGATGTACAAAATGATCAACACCTGACAGGGAAAGTATTTTTAACCTTTATTATTGTTTTCTCCCAATTGTTGCGACCAATTCAAGGAATTGCTACAAACCTTGCTTTCTTAACCAAAGCACGCGCATCTCAGGAACGAATCAATGAAATATTGAATACAGACGAACGCATATATGAAGTTGATAATCCAACCTCTTTGCCTGAACTGAACATAGGAATTCGCTATGAAAATGTTTCCTTTAAATACAAAGATGAATTTGTACTTAAAAACATCAACTTAACAATCAATAAAGGTAAAACAATTGCTTTGGTTGGAGAATCAGGAAGTGGGAAATCAACTCTTGGAGATTTACTGCCACGCTTTTACGATGTGAACGAAGGAACCATTTATTTTGACAACATTCCAATTACAGAATGCTCTATTTTAGATCTTCGAAATCACATTGGAATTGTTTCTCAAGAATCTATTTTGTTCAATACAACAGTTCGCGAAAATATTGCTTTTGGAATGCCAAATGCTACATTGGCAGAAGTTGAAAATGCAGCACGAATTGCCAATGCACATGACTTCATAATGAACTTAGATAGCGGCTACGAAACAAATATTGGAGAACGAGGTAACAAACTTTCAGGCGGTCAAAAACAACGCATAAGTATCGCACGCGCAGTGTTAAAAAATCCAAATATTCTAATTTTAGATGAAGCAACATCTGCCCTGGATACGGAATCTGAAAAATTGGTTCAAGATGCTTTGGATAAATTGATGAAGGATCGCACGTCAATTATCATTGCACATCGTCTCAGTACAATTCGAAATGCTGATGAGATCATTCTTCTTTCAAAAGGAGAAATCAAAGAACGTGGGACGCATGATGAACTGATTCAATTGAATGGAATGTACTTCAATTTGTGCTCATTACAAGGAATCAATTAATTCTGAATTCCAAAGAATTTTCTTCATAACACAACAAGATCGCGCTCAAAACGTTTATTTATTGTTAAATTTAGCTGTAAATGGTATAATAGTTGTTTTGAATAACAACCGTTTAATGTAATTTTACGTCATAACTAGAAATTGAAATCTCAGATTGCGATATTGCCCTTTTTAATTCTCCTTTGCTTTCAAGCAATTGGACAATTAGCTACTGTTCCCGGTGGTAGCCCTGTTGCAATTGTTCAAAATACACTTTTAGGTCCAGGGGTTACAGTTTCCAATATCATGTACAACGGTTCACCATCCGCATTAGGAACATTTACTGGAACCGGCACCAACCTAGGTTTAGCTTCTGGTGTTGTAATGACCACAGGAACTGTTATCAATAATGGAGCTGGGCCACATGGTCCAAACAATCAAACAAATTCAGGAGTGGATAACAACGCTGGGGGTTCTGGTCTTTTATCAGGGCTAATTGGCGGAACACAAACTTATAATGCTTCAGTATTGGAATTTGATTTCATACCATATTCAGATACCGTTCGATTCAGATATGTTTTTGGATCTGAAGAGTATCCTGAATTCGCACCACCAAACAATTCTTCTTATAATGATGTCTTTGGATTTTTCATTTCCGGTCCTGGTATTGTCGGTTTACAAAACATTGCAAAATTACCATCTGGTGCAATTGTTTCTATTAATAATGTTAATCCTATAACAAACAGTTCATTTTACAACAACAATGGTGACGGAAATTCTTCACCTCAAAATGGATCTCCGTTTTATATTCAATACGATGGTTTTACAGATGTATTGGAAGCTGTTTCAAAAGTTCAATGCGGACAGAATTACCATCTCATTTTGGCTATTGCTGACGTTGGTGATGGGATTTTTGATTCAGGAATCTTTCTTGAGGCAAATAGCTTATCATCAAAAGTACCAGTTGAAATTACATACGAATTGTCAGAACAAGCGTTTTCAGATCCAGATTTAATGGCTGAAGGTTGTGTCTCAACAACTGTAACCCTGGAACGCGGATCAAGCGGCTCTGGAACATCACTAACTATCCCGGTAAATGTAAGCGGGACAGCAACAGAAGGTGTCGATTATACAAACATTCCAAATACTGTAACATTTGCACCAGGTCAAACATCAATCACTTTCACTTTTGATGCCTTTCCGGATGCCCTTACCGAAGGACAAGAAACAATCATTTTAAATTTCCCAATTACAGATCCATGCGGGAACGTAAATCCAATTATTATTGATTTAGGAATTGCCGATGTTTTACCAGTAGCTGTAACGGTTCAAAGTGGAAGCGTACTTTGTCCTGGAGACGATGCTGAACTTGTAGCTGTTGCAAGCGGAGGGGTCGGACCTTATACTTACATTTGGAATACCGGAGCAACAACTTCTTCGATTTTTGTAACACCAACAAGTAGCCAAACATATACTGTTTCTGTAACAGATAATTGTTTGAACCAAACGGCAACAGGCAGTGGAGTCGTTAATGTTCCAGTATATCCTCCATTGACATTAATTGAAAGTGCTGATATTACTGAAATTTGTCCTTATATTCCATCTCAACTTGAGGTCGTTGCAACAGGAGGTGCAGGAAACTATACTTATCAATGGAGCACAACAACCCAACAACTTGGAATCTTAAGTACTCAAATTGTTACACCTTCTACAACCACAGTTTATACAATAGTAGTGACTGATCAATGTGGCGTTTCTTCCAACGCTGATGTATTATATACCATTACTAGTCCACCTTTATTATTAAGTATGAGCCCGGCAGTCGAAATCTGTCCTGGCGACAGCTCCCTTGTAAGCGTAACGGCAACTGGCGGATACGGTCAATATTATTATCAATGGAGTCCAACAGGAGAAACTACTTCCCAAATTTGGGTTCACCCCATAGAAACAACTACCTACGAAGTTTCGGTATCAGACGAATGTCAAACATTTACGGTTGAAGGCACTTCTTCTGTGACTGTTATTCGACCAATTGCAAATTTTGAAATATCGAGTCACACACTTTTTGATGACTTACCAATTACTTTTCAGAATACAACAATCAATGGCGACACCTATCAATGGTATTTCGGGGATGGAAATTCATCCACTATGGTTCACCCAAACAATACCTACACTGAACCGGGAACTTACATTATCACTTTAATTGCAACTGATGAAAAAGGATGCAAGGATACAATTGCAAAAACGATTGGTATTCAAGAAGCATATTATGTATATGTCCCAAACACATTTACGCCAGATGGCTTGCGCTTTAATAATACTTTTTCTGCAAGTTTTTACGGCATTCGTTCCGCTAATATTATGATTTTCAATCGATGGGGTCAGCGTATTTTTACTTCCGACGATTTGAATTTTGAATGGGATGGTACTTACAATGGAACAATGTCGCAAGACGGAACGTATACCTGGAAAATTAAATACTTGACCAATTCAGGAATCGAAGAAACCATCACGGGTCACGTTAACCTTATTCGTTAGATTGTTGATAATTTTGAGAATTCTCAAATTCTCAAATTCTCAAATATTACAAAGATTTTGTTCTTCCCCCATCAACTGGAACATTGATTCCATTGATATAAGAAGCTGCCGGAGATGCTAAAAATGCTATAGCAGCAGCCACTTCTTCTGGCTCCGCAATTCGTTTCATTGGAGACTCTGAAGCCATTTCTGCAAAAACATCGTCTACGGTTTCATTAAACTGATCTGCTTTCACTTGAGCAATTGATTGTAAGCGACTTGTATTTGTTGCACCAGGCAAGACATTGTTCACAGTAATACCAAAAGCTCCAAGTTCATTCGCTAATGTTTTACTCCAATTAGCTACTGCACCTCTTATTGTATTTGAGACTCCAAGGTTTGGTAATGGCTGTTTAACAGAAGTTGAAATAATATTGATAATTCTTCCATAGCCATCCTCTTTCATCAAAGGATAAAGTGCCTGAACAAGAATATGATTACAAATCAAATGTTGATTAAAAGCAGATAGGAACTCTTCGATTGGAGCATCCTTTATTGCACCTCCCTTGGGTCCACCAGTATTGTTTATTAAAATATGTCCTTTCCCACCATTTGAGATATAATTCTGAATTGCATTTTTAAGATTCGTTGGATTTGAAAAATCTACGACTAAGTATGAATGTTTCTGATTGTGCGAAGTATCTAAATCCAAAATAGACGATTGTAATTTCACCTCATTTCTGGCAATCATAATAATAGAAGCTCCCATTTTAGAAAGTTCAACTGCAGCAGCTTTACCGATACCTTGAGTACTACCACTAACGATTGCTGTTTTTCCGACTAAATCAAAATTCATACTTTCTTTTTTTGGCTAAAATAGACTAAAAAAGAAAAATATTCAGCGAAAACATAAAAATATTCACACAGAAGGTCAATTTCGTCATTTTTAACACTCGGTTATTAAATTGTAAATTAAAAATTGTGATACCTAGGTAGATAAGTTTATCTTTGCGAATTGATAACATAAAAAAATGATTGGTTTATGAAAAATTATTACAAAAACTGGAAAAGCCTAGCTCTTCTCTGTTTCTTGTTGATTTCGTCCTTTGGAAATCTTCAAGCACAGGT
>JBDLVK010000055.1:0-63987 GCA_039804825.1 Bacteroidota bacterium | reverse complement strand
CCTTATTTTTGTTGGTTCATGAAAAAAATCAATTTCCAAAAGGAAAGAATATGAGTGAAGAAATAAGAAGAGACGATTATTCAGCGGATAATATTCAGGTATTAGAGGGCTTAGAGGCAGTTAGAAAAAGACCTGCCATGTATATTGGTGATGTGGGCATCAAAGGTTTACATCACTTAGTTTATGAGGTAGTTGACAACTCAATTGATGAGGCTTTAGCTGGGCATTGTGATACAATTAATGTTTGGATTAACGAAGATAACTCAATCACAGTAAAAGATAACGGTCGTGGTATTCCAACTGCGATGCACACAAAAGAAAAACGTTCGGCACTAGAGGTTGTAATGACTGTTCTTCACGCTGGTGGTAAATTCGATAAAGATACCTATAAAGTATCTGGAGGATTGCACGGAGTTGGGGTTTCTTGTGTGAATGCGTTATCGATAGCATTAAAAGCTACAGTTCGTAGAGATGGTAAAATCTTTGAACAAGAGTATAGCATTGGTAAACCTTTGTACCCAGTAAGAGAAATTGGTACATCTGATGAGCATGGAACGGAGGTAACATTCAAACCAGATGGTACAATTTTTGAATCAACAGAGTACAACTTCGATACGCTGGCAGCACGTATGCGTGAATTAGCGTTCTTGAACAAAGGAATTACAATCACATTAACCGATAACCGTGTTCAAGACGAGAACGGTGTTTCTCCAACAACTACCTATCACTCAGAAGGTGGTTTGAAAGAGTTCGCACAATACTTGGATCGCAATCGTGAATCGTTGATTTCTGATGTAATTTATTTCGAGGGTGAGCGTGAAGGAATTCCAGTTGAGGTTTCTTTGACTTATAACACATCCTACACAGAAAACATTCAAGCGTATGTAAATAACATTAATACGCATGAAGGTGGTACGCATCTTTCTGGTTTCCGTCGCGGTTTGACAAATACGTTGAAAAAATATGCTACTGACTCTGGTATGTTGGCGAAAGAGAAAATCGAAATTGATGGTGATGACTTCCGTGAGGGATTGACTGCTGTTGTTTCAGTGAAAGTTCAAGAGCCGCAATTTGAGGGACAAACAAAAACGAAATTAGGTAACAGAGAAGTAACAGCACCTGTAAGTCAGGCGGTATCTGAAATGTTATCTGCATATTTAGAGGAACACCCTTCTGAAGCAAAAATCATCGTTGATAAAGTAATCTTAGCTGCACGAGCACGCCATGCTGCTCGTAAAGCACGCGAAATGGTTCAACGTAAAAATGTGTTAACCGGTTCTGGACTTCCAGGAAAGTTGGCCGATTGTTCAGAAAAAGATCCAGCAGCTTGTGAGATTTACTTTGTAGAGGGAGACTCGGCGGGTGGAACAGCAAAACAAGGACGTGATCGTCATTTTCAAGCAATCATGCCATTACGTGGTAAGATTTTGAACGTTGAAAAAGCGATGCAACACAAGATTTTTGAAAACGAAGAGATCAAAAATATCTACACCGCGCTTGGTGTTCGAATCGGTACAGAAGAAGATTCAAAAGCGTTAAACTTAGAAAAATTAAGATACCATAAGATTATCATCATGTGTGATGCCGATGTTGATGGTTCCCACATTGAAACGTTGATTTTAACGTTCTTCTTCCGTTACATGAAGGAATTGATTGAAAATGGTTACATATACATTGCAACGCCGCCTTTATACCAAGTTAAAAAAGGTACAAAATCGGAATACGCTTGGAATGAAGACATGCGCGATCGTTTAATAAATGAATTAAAAGGTAACGGTTCTGAGTCTTCTGTTAATGTTCAACGTTATAAAGGACTTGGAGAGATGAACGCTGAACAACTTTGGGAAACAACAATGAATCCTGAAAGTCGTACACTTCGTCAAGTTACTATTGATAACGCTGCTGAGTGTGATCAAATATTCTCAATGTTGATGGGAGATGATGTACCGCCAAGACGCGAGTTTATTGAGAAAAATGCTAAATACGCGAAAATCGATATTTAATTTTCGCCAACCAATAGAGTTTTTAAAACGTTCATCATTATGGTGAACGTTTTTTTTGAGTAAAACTTCAAAATTGCCAATGTTAAGATAATATTAATTTTTTTCTACATTTGAGCGCAAGTTTTATTGAAAACCAACATCTAACAACCGTTAACTTTAAATTTTTTCTATGAAAAAAATGCTTTTAATTTTTGGTTTGATTCTTACCTCAGTAGGTAGTTTGCAAGCTCAAGACCTTTACGATCGTGCCACTGTGCAGACGATTGAAATCTTCTTTTCTCAGTCTAATTGGGATGCTTTGATGGACAACCTAGCAAGTACAACCGAAGATTATTTGGTTGCGGATTCAGTTCGTATCAACGGTGTATCGTTCGATAGTGTGGGGGTTAAATACAAAGGAAATAGTTCGTACAATGCTAATAACAACAAAAACCCTTTGCATATCAATCTTGATTACGTGAAAGGTAGCCAAGACTATCAAGGTTATACAGATTTAAAGTTACAAAACGGCTATTCTGATCCTTCAATGATTCGTGAAGTTCTTTCATATGCTATCCTTGAGCAATACATGGATTGTCCAAAGGCGAATTTTGCCAATGTATATATCAATGGAACGTTAAGAGGTTTGTATTCTAGTGCAGAAAGTATTTCTGACAACTTTAACGGCGACCATTATTATTCTATCGATGGTTCGTTCTTTAAATGCAATCCTATTGGAGGTGCCGGCCCTGGAGCTTCAGTTAGTCCAGATTTGAAATACATCAATGCTGACACGGCGTCTTATGCGAATGGTTACGAGTTATTGTCAAACAGCGGTTGGTATGACTTAGTTCATATGATTGACACGTTAAATAATAATTTCACGGCAATTGAAACTGTTTTAGATGTTGACCGAGCATTGTGGATGTTAGCGTTCAATAATGTGTTGGTGAATTTAGATTCGTATTCAGGAGCTTTCCGTCAAAACTACTATTTGTACAAAGATTTAAATGATCGTTTCATTACGACAATTTGGGATTTAAACATGAGCTTTGCAGGATTCCCAGGAGGAACTGGTTCTGGCACCTACACTGCAACAACCTTGGATCCAATGTCAAATAGTACT
Source organism: Bacteroidota bacterium (assembly GCA_039804825.1). Classification (GTDB taxonomy): domain Bacteria; phylum Bacteroidota; class Bacteroidia; order Flavobacteriales_D; family Crocinitomicaceae; genus M0103. Next base: position 60,879 of record JBDLVK010000055.1, on the reverse strand, counting down.
TCAACAATTCATCCACTAATTGTGAAAATGTTGGGTAATGCAACGTACAAAAAAATGTACATGGCACACATCCGCACGATTGTTCAAGAAATTTTTGCTTCAGGTAATTATTTAACAACTGCAAACACAATTAGAAATACAATTGATGCTTCAGTTCAAGCTGATCCTTATAAATTCTATACTTACACGCAATACCAAAACAGTTTAACGACTGCAGTTGCTGGTGGTGGACCTGGTGGAGGAAGTTCAATTCCAGGACTTCAAACGTTAATGGATGCTCGTGTGACGTTCTTTAATTCAAATGCTAATTACATTTTAGTTGCTCCAACAATCACATCATATGCGGCAAGTAATCCAACTCCTGCTTATGGAGAAACAATTACTATCACTGCTACAGTTTCAAATGAAACTGCAGTTTACCTTGGCTACCGCATGGAGCATCCCTTGAAATTTACGCGCGTTCAGATGTTTGATGATGGCGCTCACAACGATGGCGCTGCAGGAGATCACGTTTATGGTGCTCCTGTAACAATGAATACAGCTGAGTTGGAATATTACATTTATACAGAAAATGCAAACGCCGGTTTGTTTAGTCCACAAAGAGCAGAACATGAATACCACACCTTGTTAACTGTTGTTCCATTAGCTGCTGTCGGTCAAGTATTAGTGAATGAAATCATGTCAACAAACAGCACGACAGCTTATGATAATTTTGGTGAAAGTGACGACTGGATTGAATTGTACAACACAACAAGTGGAGCTTTAAGTGTTGGTGGATTGTGGTTGTCTGATGATCCGGTGAACATGTCGAAATGGCAAATTCCTGCGGGAACAATCATCGCACCAAACGACTATTTGATTATTTGGGCCGATAATGATTCTAGCCAATATGGTTTACACACAACATTCAAATTAGGAAGTCTTGGTGAATCTGTAATTTTGAGTGATGGAATGTTCTTATATGATCAAGTTGATTTCCCTGCGATGTTAACAGATCAAGTATATGCACGTTGTCCGGATGCCGGAACTTTCACAGTAGGGAATACACCAACTTTTGCAGCTCCAAACAACTGTAGTTTAGGAATCAATGAAGAAAATTTGGCGATGGATATTTCAGTTTATCCAGTTCCAACGAATGGCAATGTTTTCATCTCTTCGAAAGAAAACGCTGAGTTAGCAATTCAAGTAATTGACTTACAAGGAAGATTGTTATATGAAACAACAAGTGAAGAAGCGTTAATCGAAATTCCTTCAGCACAATGGAATGCCGGATTCTACCACATTCGTATTCAAGAAGGAACAGCGAAATTGAAAACTGTTTCATTCATAAAAGAATAAGTTAACATATTCAAAAAAAACCCGTCTTTCAAATGAGAGACGGGTTTTTTTATATCTTCTACTTTTATGTTTTTCGTTTCTTTTTCTTTGCTGCTGGAAATAGAATGTTGTTTAGTATCAAACGATAACCAGGTGAATTAGGATGCAAATTTAAATCTGTTGGTGGATCACCAACTTTGTGCTCATAATCTTCTGGATCGTGACCGCCATAAAACGTCCATGTTCCTTGTCCAAGTTCACCATGCAAATAACGAGCTGTCTGCAAGGCTTTATTTTCGCCCATGACAAGAACGTTCGGTTTGATTAAATCCTTTCTGAAATCAGTTGTTTGCCCCATGAAACCATCAATCACATCAGTGTGACATTGCGTCAACATAGTAGGCACAACATCCCATTTTGCTGAGAATTCAAATAAAGTGAATTTGTCCGTTGACTCAGTAACACGCTGTTGGCGGTGGATATCTGTTCCGTCAATATCGGAATATTCATAAGTCATTGGGTTACGTTCCAATTTAAAGTTTTCAAACGCAAAGGTATTGGCAAAATCTAATTTTTCTTGACAATTTGGGTCGCTTGCATCGCCATCAAACATTTGTTCACAGATATCTGTATTGTGGGCAGCTAAACCAATATCAAAACTATCTGTTCCACTGCACATCGTAAACAAAAATCCGCCGCCAATAACAAAGTTTTTAATGTTCGTTGCCACGGCCAATTTTAATTCAGAAACTTTATTGAATCCGAGCATTTTAGCGTCTGCTTCAGCATCTGCAACTTGTTCTTGGTACCAAGGGTAGGAGCGATAAGCAGCATAAAACTTACCATATTGCCCCGTAAAATCTTCGTGGTGTAAATGCAACCAATCGTATTTGGGTAAAACGCCCATGATAATGGCTGAATCATAAATTTTATCATACGGAATTTCAGCATATTCCAAAACCAAGGTCACAGCATCATCCCAAGGTTGTTTTCCTTCAGGAGTGTAAACCGCAATTTTCGGAGCTTTTTCCAGTTGAACAATTTCCATGTTCACCTCTGGATTGGAAATTTGATTTTTTATTTGGTTGACTTGTCCTTCAGCCAAAACTTCATATTTCACATTTCGCAAAATAAGTTCTTCTTCAATGGTTTTCAAGTGAGGCATGAGGAACGATCCGCCACGGTAATTCAATAACCATTCGATCACAACCGTATTTTCCAAAGCCCAAAATGAAATACCGTAAGCTTTTAAATGATCTGATTGTGAATCATCCATTGGAACAAGCAATTGTGTTGCTCTTCCTTGAAAAAATAAACCAATGACAAAAACGAGTACTAATTGATAGCGCATGTTAGAAAGTTTGATGGTTCGTTACAATTGTTATACCACTAAAACGGTGTTTCATCTTGGAATGATTTATCGAAATCTGCCGGATCATCATCAAATGAATTCATTTTACTTGGAATAGTGTAACTATTTAAGTTGGGCGAGTCAAATTCAGTATTCGCATTCAAATTGGTATGCGTTGGAACATTAACATCTTCAGTGTATCCTTCAATGTTGTCGAAACGTGCATATTCACCAATGAAACGCAAACGCACGCGATCAAGCGCACCATTACGGTGTTTTGCAACGATGATTTCTCCAACTCCTTGGTTTGAATTTCCATCTTCATCTTGCAAGAATCCATAATATTCTGGACGATAGATAAACGAAACGATATCGGCATCTTGCTCAATTGCTCCAGATTCACGTAAATCTGAAAGAACTGGACGTTTATCACCGCCACGTTGCTCCACCGAACGACTCAACTGAGAAAGTGCGATTACAGGAACATTTAATTCTTTGGCAATTTCTTTAATCGAACGTGAGATCGTTGAGATTTCTTGCTCACGATTCCCAGATCCTTTCGAGCCACCGGCTGTCATCAATTGCAAATAATCGATGATGACGATATCGATGTTGTGTTGCATTTTCAAACGACGACATTTCGCACGTAAATCGAATACAGAAATACCCGGCGTATCATCAATATAAATTGGAGCTGTTGCTAATTTTGTAATACGAGAATGCAATTGTTGGAACTCATGCTCACGTAAATCTCCTTTACGCAATTTCTCAGCACTTAAGCGCGCTTCAGAAGCAATCAAACGTTTCACCAACTGAACAGAGGACATCTCAAGTGAGAACAAAGCAACTCCCATGTTGTAATCAACAGCAGTATTACGCGCCATTGAAAGTACGAAAGCCGTTTTACCCATCGCAGGACGAGCAGCAATTACAATCATATCAGAACGTTGCCATCCTGAAGTTAATTTATCTAATTCGAAGAATCCAGTCGGAACCCCAGAAATACCATCAGAATTCAAGGATGCTTTTTCAATTTCTTCAATGGCTTGTCGCACCACATTTTGCATCAAATCAACATTTTTCCCCATGTTGTTTTCAGCAATTTGGAACAATTCGCCTTCCGCTTTATTCAATACATCAAACACGTCGTTTGTATCATCGTATGCGTTACGAATCACGTCGCTACTCATGCGGATCAACTCACGTTTAATGTACTTTTCAGCAATCACACGAGCATGAAATTCAATATGTGCAGTTGAAGCAATTCTCGAAGTAAGTTGAGAAATATAGGCTGCACCGCCAGCTGCTTCCAATTCGCCTTTTTGCTTTAAGCGATTGGTAACAGTTAAAAGGTCAATTGGATTTGAACTACCGAATAAATCACGGATAGCGCCATAAATAAATTGGTGCTTCGGATCATAGAAACTACTAGGTTTCAAGATATCAATGGTATCAGTTACCGCATTTTTTTCCAACATCATTGCCCCTAAAACTGCTTGTTCTAGGTCAATCGCCTGTGGTGGAACTTTCCCTAAATCTGAAACAAGATTTGATGGGTTTTTAGCTCTAACTGCTGGTTTTCTACTATTTTCGGGTTGATTGTCCATGTAACAAAGATAGGCAATGAATCGACTCCTTGAAAATGCAAATGGATTTCTTTCTTAAAAAGATATAAAAAGAGGTTATGAACAATTGTTAATAGTGGAATTTGAATGATTTGATGATTCAAAAATTTGATGATTTGATGTGGGTTAATTACTATCTTTATTAATTAAACAGCTAAAAGAAAAGTGAAGTCAAGAATTATAAGCAATTTAAAGCAAAACAGGAATATTTATGGTTTACTGATTTCTGTTTTATTCATAATAGGTATTGCGGAATTGTATAGAACATATTCTTTGGAAAAAACAAAAAACACATTTGCGGTTTTTGTTGGATACAAAGGAGGCGTAGGAAATGCTAACAAATTTTTCTCTTATTTTAACGAAATTGAAAATTTAAAAATTGAAACTTTTACTTCTTATCATAACGAAGAATTAGAAATATCAGATACAGTTTGGATTAAATATTCAATAAAAGATCCAAATGTTATCGAAGTAGTTGACATTGATTACAAAAAGTACATCAAAAATCAAAAATGATTTTAATTTGCAAATTCATTTTCCCACTATCTTCACCCCATGAAACGAGAAATCATTCAAACAGCCGACGGATCCAACACGATTTACATTCCTGAAATGGATGAGAATATCATAATTTGAGGGGGAATATTAAAGGGTATTAAATGAATAACATATTTACAGTTCATCGAGAATTTTGGTACCGCATTTTGGGTTACAGCATGAGTTTTCAAAAATTAAACATTGGATTACTGAGTTTTTTCAGTTTTGCTATGTTTTTTCTTTTTAACGGCTTTGATAACTATTTTGCCAAATTAATAGGATTTGCCTTTTTGTTTAATCTAGCCTTTGTTTTTCTTAAATACGATGATGCGGGTACTAAATATCGAAGTTTAAGATTTAAGACATTGGCAATTTATGTGTTCAGTTATTATTTGATTATTGTTTTTCTGCCTCTATTAATTTTCATTTTAAGGAAGTAAAGGAAAATGCTACTGTTACATCTTAACGAAAGCACAAGCATTTCAAAATTCAAAAATTTAAATGTTTAGAATTTGCTAATCTATTTTCCAACTATCTTCACACCATGAAACGAGAAATCATTCAAACAGCCGACGGATCCAACACGATTTACATTCCTGAAATGGATGAAAATTATCATTCATCGCACGGTGCTTTGCAAGAGGCGTTGCATGTGTTTATTAAGAATGGTTTGGAGTTGAAAAAGGATCTTTCGACAATCGAAATCTTTGAAATGGGATTTGGAACGGGATTGAATGCCTTGTTGAGTTACATTGAATCGGATAAAAAGAATCAACAGATTTCATACAAAGGAATTGAAGCTTATCCAGTTGAACAAGAATTGATTCAAGCGATTCGTTACGAAGACTTAGTGGACGAAAAACACCATGCTGGCTTTCAACAAATGCACGAACTATCGTGGAATGAACCACATGCATTAACATCGAATTTTACCTTTGAAAAAATTCATGCGAAAATAGAGGAATACCAAGTAGAAGAAGAATGCGTTGATCTCGTTTTTTATGATGCTTTCGGTCCGCGCGCGCAAGAAGCAATGTGGCATCCAAGCATATTAAAGAAAATGTATGACATGCTGAAACCGAATGGAACACTAGTAACTTACTGTGCGAAAGGTCAGGTAAAACGTGATTTAAAAACCTTGGGTTTTACGATTGAATCAGTTCCAGGTCCTCCAGGAAAACGTGAAATGACCTTAGCGCACAAAGTTTAATTCGCCAATTCACATTTCATGATTCCGTCACGATCGATTTCAGTAAGTTTTACTCTTTGGAACGTGTTCACCATTGCTGCGTCATACGGCATTTTAACTTTTACGTAGTTTTCTGTAAAACCATACATTACGCCATTGTCTTCTTCATGTTCGAACAAAACAGAACGTGTTGAGCCAATGTTTAACTCATAAAACGCGCGTTTTTTCTTGTCGGATAGAATGTGTAATTGTTTGCTGCGTTCACGTCGAACAGCTATTGGAACTGGATCACCAAGTTTTACAGCAGTTGTATTTGCACGCTCTGAATATGTGAAAACGTGTAAATAGGAAATATCAATGTCTTTCAAAAAGTTAATCGTATCCAAAAACTCTTCGTCGGTTTCTCCAGGAAAACCAACAATTACGTCAACGCCAATACATGCATCGGCACGCAATGATTTGATATAGGCAACGCGTTCAGCATACAATTCACGTAAGTACTTTCTGCGCATCGCTTTCAACAAACGATTATTTCCTGATTGCAATGGAACGTGAAAATGGGGAACAAATCGTTTTGATTCACTTAAGGAAAAGTGAATGATGTCATTCGTCAATAAATTCGGTTCAATCGAAGAAATACGGTAACGATCGATTCCTTCAACTTGATCCAGTTCTTTCACCAAACCAAATAGATTTTCGTCGCCTCCTTGACCAAAATCGCCAATGTTCACACCTGTTAAAACAACTTCTTTTACATCGGTCAAGGCAATTTTTTCTGCTTCTTCAATCGTTTTTGCAATCGATGCATTTCTACTTTTACCACGTGCTAATGGAATTGTACAAAAAGTACAGAAGTAATCACATCCGTCTTGAACTTTTAAGAACGAACGTGTTCTGTCGCCGTATGAAAATGCTGGTACAAACTCTTTGGTGTTTTTGATTGATTCAAATTCAATCACCGTTTCTTCTGGCTTCGCTTCTAATTTTTCAATGTGCTCAATCAAATTGAATTTCTCATTTGCCCCCAAAACGATGTCTACACCGGGAATTTGTCCGATTTCAACAGGTTTTAATTGCGCGAAACAACCAATGATTGCCACAAAAGCATCTGGATTAATCTTCAATGCTTTTTTTACAAGTTGCTTGCATTTTTTGTCGGCATTCTCCGTAACAGAACAGGTATTGATGACATAAATATCTGGAGTTTCCTCAAAATCAACCTTCGCATATCCCGCATCATCAAACAGGCGAGAAATGGTTGATGTTTCTGAGAAATTCAACTTGCACCCTAAGGTGTAAAACGCAACTTTTTTGTATTGATTCATAATCGAGTGCAAAAATAGAAAATTTCCAGCATTCCTTCCTTTTTCAAATCCTTCATTATTTCATTTATTGGTTATATTTGTCTAGAAACATTCAAGACCATCATGCTGATTGCTTACATCATTATCCTCATCATTGCAATTGTATTTAAATTAGTTCATTGGCCAGGTGGGTATATCATTCTACTCGTTTCCATTCTTTTGCCACTTATTGATATTTTGATACAATCGATTAAAAAACGTGAAGATAAAATTGCTCGTATCTACAGCGCCATAAGTCTATTTTTATTAGCTGTTTTTATACAATTTAAACTATTGGCTTGGCCGGGTGGAATTCCATTGTTGGTTTTCGGGCTTCTTTTAGCCGGATTTAGTTTTTACAATCTGAACAAAACCAAAAGCCGATTTTCATTGCGTTACATCTTGTTTTCAGGAGTTATTTTGTTTGCGCTTTTCAATGCATCGTTAAAAACGAGTTCATTGAAATTGACTTATTCACTTGAAGATCCTTTTGACGCAAATACTCAAGTTCCAACCTTTTGGGTGCAACAATTGGCCTATGATTTTTACCGCGAAGGTGATTTCAAAAAGGCAGAATTTCTGATTCAAAAGAACATCACTCATATCGAACGTTTGTTGAAACAAGAAGATGTAGAAGATTTCTTACGTGAAATTGACCAGAAAAATTTAGAGCAATCAAAATTAGATTTTAAACAATTAAAGAATCGCAAATGGTCTTTTAATCCATTGATTCCTGAAGATAGACAAGAATGAAAAAATCAATAGCATTAGAATACGAAGATTTTGCAGATTACAACGAATTGCCAGTATTAGAGCAAAATCTAGTCGAAAAAGCCTATTCAATATCCAATGATGCATATGCGCCGTACAGTAATTTCAAAGTTGGTGCAGCGGTTTTATTGGAAAATGGGGAAGTGGTGCTGGGAAGTAACCAAGAGAACATTGCGTATCCATCAGGCTTGTGTGCCGAACGTGTTGCATTGTTTTATACAGGGGCAAACTTTCCAACTGAAACAATTAAACTGTTGGTGATTGTTGCCAAAGGAGATTTATTGCCCTTTGATAAAATTTTATCGCCTTGTGGTTCTTGTCGACAAGTATTGGTGGAATCAGAATCGCGCCAAACAGAACCTTTTCAAGTGATTTTGGTGAGTCAAAATAGACGAACGATTCGCTTTTCATCTGCTAAAGATTTATTACCTTTTGCCTTCGGAACGATTTAACTACTAGAGAATTATGAAAGTATTGGAGAAATGGTGGTTTTGGTTCGCATTGAGTTTTATAACGTATGCGAACACTTTGAATCATGATTATACGATTGATGATTTAATTGTTGTTACTTCCAATAAAATGACGCAGGAAGGAATCAGCGGAATTCCAGAATTGTTCAAGCACAGTTATTTATTTGGATACGATGGGCGAGAAGATGAGTCGTATCGTCCTGTGACATTGTCGAGTTTTGCAATCGAAAAATCATTCTTTGATGCAAAACCAGCTGCTTCCCATTTTGTACAAGTCTTATTGTATGGACTTTGCATGATTGTCGTTTTTAAGTATTTGACGCGCTTATTTGGCGAGGAGAAAAAGAAATTGGTGTTCGCAGTAATGTTGTTGTTTGTGTTGCACCCAATTCATACAGAAGTTGTTGCGAATGTGAAAAGTCGCGATGAGTTGTTGGCTGCTTTGTTCTTGTTTGCCAGTTTAAATCTCTTTGCGAAATGGATTCGTGAGCAGAAAGTCTTACAATTACTGCTTTCATTGAGCTTATTCTTTTTAGCAACACTTTCAAAAGAAACGGCTGTTTTAGGCGTTTTACTTTTCCCTGCAACGTATTATTTTATGGAACAAACCAATTTCGTAAAGTTGGTGAAGCATTCAGTCATTTTTATCGTTCCATTCGGTTTGTATTTCTTGATTCGTTCGATGGTTTTGTCGGATGTTTTGATTCAAGATCCAATTGATCCAGTTGCGAATTCCTTGGCATTGGCTTCCTCAAATTCTGAATTATTGGCGAGTAATTTTGCGATTTTCTCCAAATACATGCAGCTTACCATTTTTCCATGGTCAATGAGTTGGGATTATTCTGTTTCCACTTTGCCGCTTGTTGGATTTGGTTCCGTGGCCAGTATTATTGGTGTTTTGACAGCAATAGTATTGATCTATTTCGCAAGTATTGGCTTCTTTAAAAAGAAAATGGTTGGATTCGGAGCCTTGATTTTCATCAGCACCTTCTTGTTAACGTCCAACTTTCTATTTTTAATCAATTGTCCGCTTGGTGAACGTTTCTTGTTTATCCCGGTTTTAGGAATTATCATCATCGTTGTTTCGTTACTTGATGAGGTTTTGAAGAAATTGCCAAAATCAAGTGGAATCATTGCTGTCATTGTAGTTTCAGCGGTGTTTTTAGGTCGAACGATCATGCGAAATGGTGATTGGAAAGACAATTTGTCGATTTATTTAGCGGGTGTAGAAGTTTGTCCGAACAGTGTGAAAACACATTTCAACTTAGGAACAGAATATTTGGTCCGCGGAAATCAATCTTCCAATGAAATCGATCGAAAAATATATTATTTGCAAGCGATTGATGAATTTAAAACGGCAAAAAAAGTTTATCCAAACTATGCGAACATCTATGAGAACATGGGATTTGTATATGCTGAATTAGGAAAGAAAGGCGCTACAAAAGAAGAAACGATTTCAAATTTTAAGGCGGGATTGGTTCAATTGAATTATGGGATAGATAGTTTGAAATTGGAGAAAGCAAGTTTGTTTCAAAACAAGTTTTTCATTTTGGAACAATTGATCAAATTCTCAGATTCAGATTCAGAAAAAGAGGAATTGATGTATGAAATGATTCGTACTGTTGAATTAAAAAAGGATAAAACAGCCGAAGAAATTCAGCGAGAGATTTACTATTTGCGCTTGGTGCACGAAGATGATAAATTAGTGAAAATTTCAAAGGTGTTAATTGATAAATTCCCGGAGAAAAAGGATTATTTGTTGGAATTATCGAAAGAGTTCTTTGAGCAGCAAAAGATTGAAAAAAGTCTTGAAATTATGACCATGTACGTTGATCGTTTTCCGGAAGATTTAAGTGCGAAGTCAAACAAAGGTATGTTATTGGAAATGCAGGGATCTAAAAAAGAAGCCTTGAAGATTTATGAAGAAATTTTGACGAAGGATCCCAATCAAACACACACAAAAGAATTATACAACAAATTAAAACAATCCATCTAATGCGCATCTTTTTCATTTTAACAATAGGTTTTGCATTTGCCTCATGCAAATCAACAAAAACTGCAGAAATTTCTAATGATTCAGTCGAACAACCAGTAAAAGAGCATGTAAAGGACCTTGTAATGGGGAAAGTGGAAATTCAGCATTTTTCAAATTACTCAGCGGATACTACAATTCATACTTTATTGTATATGTATTATGATGAAGCGATTGGTCCAAAAGCGGCTTACAAAGATTCAATTAATCAACACATCATTGACTTTACCCGAACAACAACTGAATTTGAAATTGATGAATCGCGTAAAGCTGTTTTGAATAATTCATTTTTCGAATCACAATTGAACTTGTTTGAAACGCTCGCAGCTGAAGAATATGCGGTTGATGAAAGTGCGAACCTTTGGGATTATCAAGGGAACATAGGAATCACAGAATATCCAGATTTCATCGCTTTGGAAATGGGAAATTGGACATACACAGGTGGAGCACATGGAAATGGGTACACGGGCTATACTATGATTGATCGCAAAACGGGAAGAATATTAAGTTTATCTGATTTTATTTCGGACATGAAAGCATTTACGGTAATCGCTGAAAGAGAATTCAGAAAAGATAATGGAATCGGTGAAAAAGATAATTTATTAGACCTAGGTTTTTGGTTTGAAGAAGGGAAATTTCAATGCAATGATAATTTCTACTTTGAAAATGATGAGATGGTCTTTTTTTACAATAATTATGAGATTGCACCTTATTCGGCAGGTCAAATTACTTTTTCAATTTCAATGGTTGATTTAAAGGATTTGTTAAAAATTAAACCTTAAGTGAAATTTAAGCAAAGCGCACTAATATTTAAAAGATGTATAACTAGTTTTTTTTATATTTGCGACTTGAATTTTTAACAGGGAATAACATGGCGGTAAAAACTGCAAGCAAACCTTCTAAAACCTCTAAAAAAGAGTCAACTGCAGGGAAAACAAAATTTTCAAAGGACACGTACATTAAATGGTACAAGGACATGTTGTTGATTCGTAAATTCGAAGAGAAAACGGGTCAGTTATACATTCAACAAAAATTTGGTGGATTTTGTCACTTATACATTGGACAAGAGGCAATCGTTGCAGGAACAGCAAGTGCTTGTCGTCCAGGTGATAAACACATGACAGCATACCGCGATCACGCGCATCCAATCGCTTTAGGAACAGATCCACGTATTTTAATGGCTGAACTTTACGGTCGTGTTACAGGTTGTTCGAAAGGAAAAGGTGGTTCAATGCACTTTTTTGATAAAGAGAAAAACTTCATGGGTGGACACGGAATCGTTGGTGCTCAAATCGTAATGGGTGCTGGAGTTGGTTTCGCTGAAAAATACAATGGAACAGACAATGTTGCTTTTGTTTCAATGGGTGATGGAGCTGTTCGTCAAGGAGCATTGCATGAAACGTTTAACATGGCGATGAACTGGAAATTACCAGTGATTTTCATTATTGAAAACAATAATTACGCAATGGGAACTTCAGTTGAGCGTACAACAAACGTAACTGATCTATCTAAAATTGGTCTTTCATATGAGATGCCTTCGAAAATAGTTAACGGAATGTCTCCTGAGGCTGTTCACGAAGCAATTGAAGAAGCTGCAGATCGCGCTCGTCGTGGTGACGGACCAACATTGTTGGATATCAGAACATATCGTTACAAAGGACACTCAATGTCAGATCCTCAAAAATACCGTTCAAAAGAAGAGGTAGCAGAGTGGATGGAACAAGATCCTATCGAGCACTGTTTGAGAATGATTCAAAGCAACAAATGGTTGTCACAGGCAGAAATTGATGAAATTGGTGCTTGGGTGAAAAAAGAAGTGGATGAATCAGTCGAATTTGCTGAGAACTCTCCATATCCAGAAGCGCATGAATTGTACGAAGACATTTATATGCAAACGGATTACCCGTATATCAAAGAATACTAAGAAGAACCGAGAGCTGAGAAACGAGAAACGAGAATTTGTTTCAAAGAATTTGAGTTAAAAGAAAAAATAAGAATAACATAGAATAGAGAAACACGAGAGAATGAGGGATTAAGTCTCGAATCTCGTAAAGAAGTGGTCTCGAATCTAATATCGAAAAAGAAATGGCTGAGATTATATACATGCCCAAGTTGAGCGACACGATGACAGAAGGTGTTGTTGCTGAATGGACAAAAAAAGTTGGTGATAAAGTTGCTTCAGGTGAAGTGTTAGCCGAAATCGAAACGGATAAAGCGACAATGGAATTCGAATCATTTTATGATGGAGTTTTATTGCACATTGGAGTAGAAAAAGGAAAAGCAGCGCCAGTTAATGCAGTTTTAGCAATTATTGGTGAAGCAGGTGAGGATGTGAATGCTATTTTGGCAAGCGCAGGTGCACCGGCAGCAGCACCAGTTGAAGAAGCAAAACCCGTTGCTGAAGCAGCGGCTCCAAGTCCAGCACCTGTGGCTGCTGCTCCTAAAGCGACTCCAAGTCCAGCGCCAGTTGCAGCATCAAATGCAAACGGTCGTGTTATCGCTTCTCCATTGGCGAAGAAATTAGCAGAGGAAAAAGGTATTGATTTAAATGCATTAGCAGGAACAGGTGAAGCAGGTAGAATTGTAAAACGTGATGTGGATCATTATGTGCCTTACACGCCAGCAGAACGTTCATTCTCTTCAGCTCCAGCAGGTGTTGAATCGTATACAGATGAGAATGTTTCACAAATGCGTAAAACAATTGCGCGTCGTTTGGCTGAAAGTAAATTTACAGCGCCTCATTTCTATTTGACATTAGACATTGACATGGATAATGCGATTAAAGCGCGCAAGTCAATGAATGCTGTTGAAGGTGTGAAAGTTTCATTCAACGACATGGTTGTGAAAGCGGTAGCGATGTCGTTGAAACAACATCCAACAGTTAATTCGTCTTGGTTAGGAGATGTAATTCGTAGAAATCACCACGTACACATCGGAGTTGCAGTTGCGGTTGAAGATGGTTTGCTGGTTCCAGTTTTACGTTTCGCAGACACGAAAGGCTTAAACCAAATTGGTGCAGAAGTAAAAGAATTCGCACAAAAAGCAAAAGATAAAAAATTACAACCTGCAGATTGGGAAGGAAATACATTTACTATTTCTAACCTGGGAATGTTCGGTATCGAAGCATTCACTGCAATTGTTAACCCGCCAGATGCTTGTATTTTGGCCGTTGGTGGAATTAAAGAAGTTCCAGTTGTAAAAAATGGACAAGTTGTTCCAGGAAACGTAATGAAAGTTACTTTGTCTTGTGACCACCGCGTTGTTGATGGTGCTTCAGGATCTGCATTTTTACAAACCTTCAAAGGTTACATGGAGAATCCAGTGAACATGTTATTGTGATTTTTAAATTTCATACTCTACAAATCCCAGCTGAAAGGTTGGGATTTTTTTTGTTATGTAGTTTTCTAAAACTAGAAGAAATTGAATTTCAAACCTTCAAGTCATTCGTTTTTTTTTGATGAATACATTAATTGTATTATTTTAGGCAGCAAATCTTAAACTATTAATATGTTTTTAACTCGAACACCTGTTGTTCGGGCATTCATCGTACTACTACTCTCGATAGTTTTTACCAATGATTCAATTGGTCAAGCTATCGTTCGCGTTCGTGTTTTGTCCGTTCAAACTTTAAATAATGTCGACTGTGATGGTTTCCTTAGTGGAAATAGTGATTTTGTATGGGAATTTGTAGGGACCGACAATACACTCGGTTTTTCAAACAATAATCCTTCTGCTCTAGGGGGATTGTTAGGGAATTTCAATCATGCATTTAGAAATAATAATAATGGACCTTATACAATAACGGCACCAAGTGGTGAAATTAATCCAAATAGTGGTTTGTTTTTCGATCATCAATATGTGTGTGCAACAGATGTTCCAACGCAAATTAATTTCGAGTGGCGTGCCTACGAAAACGATGACCCATTTTTCAATTATAATTTACTTGGTTTAGCTACTGATGGGGAAACGCCCAATCAAAACGTTACGATGACGGTTCCAATTGCAACAGGAACAACAAATTATATTTATAATGCTTCTAGTACTGATGGTGGTTGTCCACAAAATTACCGTATAACAGTTCAGGTCGAACGTTTACCACTTGTTATAACCTATTTTGAAGATAATATTTGTGACGCAACGAGTGTTGCTTTAAATACGACATACACCTTAGGTTGGTGTCCAGATGCAACCTTAGAGGCCAACGAACCAAGAGCTGCCGATGTTGCTGCACATGGTTCTGTTTGGTTCCGTTTTGTTGCTCCTGCAAGTGGATCTGTTACTGTAACAACTGATTTAGCGGGTACTGATTTCGGAACCTATTTTGAAATTTATCACGCTGCAGATGGATCCAGCTGCACAACAGGTTTGGAACCATTAACGAGCAACGTCATCAAAGATAAATTTGAATACTTATCACATTATGAATTTTCAGACGGAATTGATTTCTTAGGAATTGACCCTGAGGCAGAAATAACATTAGATGCGTGTGATCCAATTACAGGTTTTAGTTATCAAAAATTGATTCCAAATGAAACGTATTATGTTCAATTTACTTCAGATGATGCCAATGAGCGTGGTTATTACGAAGTTCGCGTAAATAGTTTAGGTGGAAGTGCGCCAGATCTCGATGATATTCCATGTCTATCTTCAACAGTTGTTCCTGGTACAGCTCAAATAAGTTCTTTGGCAGGATCTCCAATTACGGCGAACTTGAGTTTCGGTTGTGCTTATGATGGAGGGAATAACTTTGGAGAAACTGGATCAGTTCATACTTCAACAAATCCCAATCAATATCATGCCTATGATTACGATCATAACGCTGTGAACAATGCCGATATGAACGAAAGTGTTTGGTTGAATTTCATTGCTCCAAACAATGGTCGTATGATTTTTGAAACAGATTATCAAAGCGCAATTTATTCAGAAAGTTCGGCGCTTTTTGGATATGATGTTCGTTTTGCACCTGGAATTCCAGCTGATTATTCATGTGCAAATTTGGAAGATTTATATGCTCAAGACGGTGCTTTAAATGGTATTTTGGGTGGATCTGTTCAAAGTGCAATTATTGATGCTCGCTGCTTGGAGCCAGGTTATAAATATTACGGAATGGTAGATCCAGCAAATTCGTTGACAGCTTTGTCGGCACAAGATATTGATACATGGCTTTATGATCCATCTGTTGTAGATCCAACCACTAATCCACCAGGAAACGATATTCTTTGTTTGGCTTTTGCAAATCCTTTGTATGAAATTCCAGTGACATTGGCCGGGACGAATCCTAATTTCCAAGCAGTGGCCGGAACAAATGAATTTGCATGCCGCGAATATTTGGCGGGAGAACCAGCAGCCGATCCTTTGCCTGCTAATCGAGCGGATCAGACCGTATGGCATTATTTCGTAGCGCCACCATCTGGTGCGGTTGAAATGAACCTTCGTGCTTACATTGGAATGAATCAATTGCGTTATTCCATCTATGAATTATTGAATGGAACGGATTGTTATGGGGGGTTGCAACCTGCTACATTCACTGAAAATGGTACCAAAACAACTCCAATTGTTACTCCATTACTTCAGGGTGTCGCTGGATTTACAGGAACGCAAGAGTCCTTATGTTGTTTAGAACCTGGAAAAATTTATGCTGTTCAATTGGATGGTGGCTCGCCGGGAGATGAAGGAGAGTACATCATTGAATACATTAAAGAAATTGCGAGCGATGCAGGCGATATTTACGTTGAAATGACAAATGGTACAATCATTAATGTTACGCAACCTGATACCGCATTTGTTTGTTATAATGACACAATTCATCCGGGAATCATGTTAAATGGTATTGGACAATCGACCTTAGAAATTCCGTCGTGCTTACAATTGGGATATGTGATTCATTCAACCAATCCAATTCCGTCGCCAGTTGCAAATACTGGATTTACCTTTATTGATTCGGTTCAAACTCAAAATGGGGTTTTTGTAAACAACTCAAATGGTTCTGGAAGTTTTGGAAATCCCTTGTATAACCAATTATACTATATTTCTCCAATGGCCGATCAACCATCAAATTGGGGAGATTTGACATGTATAAGTTCAACCGTTGGAACGGGATTGCCAATAGTGTTTTTACAGCCAATTGTGCCTACATCCAATTACAATAATAGCAATTGCGAAATAACATTTACATGTTCGGGAGGATTAGCAGGCTTTTATGGACATAACTTTTCGTATTCAATTTCAAATGCTACAGGAAATATCGTTGAAGTAGGAACATTTGCTTCTTCACAAAATGTTGTTTTTTCAGTTCCATCAGCGGAAGTATTTACCATTTCTGTTACAGATGGAGCCTGTCCGTATTCATTTACAGTTGATGCATCAGCTTGCGCAAATCCATGTATTGTTAGTCCAAATTTGAACTTTGTTACAACGACATTGTGCAACGGTGAAAGTATCTACTTAGAAGGAGCGAATCAAACAACTGCAGGCTTATACACAGATGTGTTTACAGCTGCTAATGGATGTGATAGTACTGTTTATACAACTGTTACCTTGATTGAACCAGTTACATTTGCTCAAACATTCACGATTTGTCAAGGGTCATCGATTCCTGTTGGCTCAAGTATATATTCTGCTTCTGGAATATACACTGATGTGTTGACTGCAGCCAATGGTTGCGACAGTACAATTACAACAACATTATTTGTCGAATCAACGTTGTCATCAAATTACAGCCAAACCATTTGTTATGGTGATTCGTACTTATTTGGCGGTAACAATTTATCGACATCTGGAATTTACTCGACAACAATGTCCGCATCAGGTGGATGTGATTCTGTTATTACCTTGTTTTTAACAGTTCGACCAATGGCAATGAGTAATTTGAATGCAACCATTTGTTTTGGTCAAACATATTCGTTTGGAGGGCAAAATTATGCAGCATCTGGTTCGTATAGTCAAACATTAACCACTTCCAATGGTTGTGATTCAGTGATTACCTTGAATTTAACAGTTCTTCCAATTATCAATGGATCTACTTCAGCCACTATTTGTCAGGGTCAATCTTATAATTTTGGTTCACAAGTATTAACAGCATCAGGAACCTACTCGCAACAATTTACAACTGCTTCAGGTTGTGATTCCATTGCTACATTGTATTTGTTTGTTGAAAATCAGTTGATATCGAATATTGACACAACGATTTGTGTAGGTGAATCTTATAGTCTAGGAAGTCAGACCATCACAGAGACTGGTGTTTATGAGGAGTTATTTACTACTTCGGCAGGTTGTGATTCATTAGTTCATTTAGAAATCAGTGTGAATGATTGTTCAGGTCCTTTTGAAATAAGCAACATTGTGACACCAAACGAAGACGGTCAGAATGACACATGGAAAATCAATCATTACGAACAAATTGCAGGATGTACAGTAACCATTTTTAATCGTTGGGGACAACCAGTGTATGAAACAACAGATTATCATAACGAATGGGGAGGGACGAAAGATGGTGAGATTTTACCAGATGGCGTTTACTATTATGCCATCAAGTGTTCTTCAGAAGAGTACAAAGGTTCACTTAATTTATTTCGATTAAAAAAATAAGATAGCCATGAAAAATATCAAACAAATTGGATTTATTCTCGCTAGCTTTTGCTCGACATTAACTAGTTTTAGTCAACAGACACCGCAATCAAATGTCTATGGCTATAATCGTTTTTCCTTGAATCCAGCGTATGCAGGTGAACGAGGTTGTACGGAAGTTTTCTTTTCACATCTGAATCAATGGACTAGAATTGAAGGGGCTCCAGTGACAAGTTTAATCAGTGCTAATTCTCGTATCGGTCAAAAATGGGGAATTGGAGGAAGTGTTTTAGTGGATCAATTAGGAATGCTGCAGCAAGTTGCGGCTTCAGGATCTGCTTCGTATGGATTTGTACTTTCTAAAGAACATAAGATTCGCATTGGATTAACTGCGGGTTATTATCAATTTCGAATCAATCCTGATGGGGCAGTTGCCTTTGATTTAATGGATAATATTGTGAACGGTGGTAGTCAATCATCCTCGTCAATCAATTCTGAAATAGGATTTTTATATCAATTCAAAGGATTAGAAGCTTCGTTTTCTTCAAAACAAGTTCTACAAACTTTTTCAAATTTTGGTTATTCTGGATTGGATGGCTACGGATTAAAACGACATTTCATTGGTTTACTTGCTTATAAATTTGATGTAAATTCGAATCTAAGTTTGAAACCATCGCTGTTGTACAAAGGTATTAATTCAACTGCACAATTGGATGTAAATGCTGACTTGTTGTATAAAAACTTCATTCATGGCGGACTTGGTTACAGAACAGGTGTTGGTTTGATAGGGAGAATTGGTTTCAATGTCCGTGATTTGTTTTTTATTGGTTATGCTTACGAGGCTCCGATTCAGAATATAGCTAGTTATGGCGCTGGTTCGCATGAGTTGATTGTTGGTCTGAAACTTTGTCGTGATCCTAAATTACCTCCAGTTGATGATATTAGTTCAACTAAAAAACCTGAGAAAATAGATACAATTTATTCGGTTGAACATATTGTTGATACTTTAATTGTTGAGCGAGTTGATACTGTTTACATTGAAGCTCCGCAATTAAAGAAAGCAAGCGATGAGGAAGCAAACCGTATATTGAATTTAGCAAGTCAAAAATTGGAATTTGAAAATGATAAATCAATCATTTTGAAAAAATCGTATGGAGAATTGGAGTCTTTGACTAACATGCTATTACTTCGTCCAGATTTGAAAATCCGCTTGGAAGGTCACACGGATAACAATGGATCTGAAGCTTATAATTTAGAATTGTCTAAAAATCGTGTTCTGGCGGTGAAAGATTTTCTGGTTGCGAATGGGGTCGAGGCGAGTCGAATCGAAACTTCCTATTACGGAGAATCAAAGCCAATTGCTGATAATTCAACTGAAGAAGGGAAAGCGAAAAATCGTCGTGTTGAAATGCATTATATTAAATAACGGTATGAATAGAACTTCTGTCTTACGGATGGGAGTTCTTACCTAAAATATTCAATACCATTTTCTCCAACAAAACCAGCTTGATTCCCTTTGGTGGCGTAATATAAAATAAAAGACCAGTTTTCGTTGATTTCAAATTGCGTAGTTAATTCTATCGTATCGTAAATTGCATCGATGGTCGGATAATGTGTGAAGAGTAATTTTAAACCGTGTTTTGACCCAATACTTGTTTCGATGTATTTGTGTCGTTCTTTTATGATTAATCGATCATAGATACAAGGAAGGATTACACTGTCGTTTTGATTTACACAACCAAATTTTCCGTCAAGACAAATAACTTTCAATTCTTTGTAATTGTAGTCGTTTTTGCGGCATGTCATATTGAAAACAACTCCGTTTTTTAACTTGGCTGGATCTATTGATTTCGTGTCAAAATCAATTGGATTCTCAGTTAAATTAATTCCATTTACCTCGTTGTAATTGGTTTTCCAATTGTTGATTTTAGTTAAATCTATTGGATATTCTAAATCGCCAATACGTTCAACTAGATCACCATTTGATTTTGTGGCAATTTCGTGTAGTCGAAAATTTGTAAAATCGTCTTCACTCAAAGATTCTGTAATGAGCTCTAAGGAAATATAGTCACTACGCCCAATTTTGTTTGATTGTAGATTGAATACGCTCAATAATTTACTTCCTTCTTTTTGAAAATAAAGTTGGTCTTGTTGTTGACTTTTGAACACTAAACGCTCATAAATGCATTCAGTAAGAAAAGAATGGGTTGATATTGAGTAAAGACCAACTTTTCCTACCTTGTTTTTTAAAATACAGATTGATTCATTGGATTTTTCCTTTTGAATTATCTCTTCAACTAACGAATACGATTTAGGGAACATCAATTTCTTGTTGAAATAGTAATTTTTTTTCCCTTTGAAAATCACTTCTGCAATTTGTTCTTTCTTTCCTTTTACGATGTGCTCAAAGAAAAAACCAGTTGAATCGAAGTGAGAACAATTTAAACGATTTCCAAGCGTGTCGGACCAAGTCCATTTACCATGATTGTTAAACGGAACAAGAAAAGCAGGGTTCTTTTGTCCAAAACCAATGGTCTCCAGACTTAACATTACAAGTAAAATATACGGAAAATACCGTGCGTTTCTCAGGTGAAATGGTATGTCAATTATTTGTTTCAATTGACTGCAAAGATAAGTAATTGTTTAGTTCAAAGCAGATTAAAAAAAACGGACAAAATGAAGTGATAAATACCAGCTATTTTTTCAAGTCACGAATGTCCCAACGAATTTTCAAGAAAAGCAGGAATAGACCGGTTAATAAGCAAACAATGCCAATTGTAAGAAAGATAGGGTCGCTTGTTCCAGAAATCAATCCAATCCCAATTACCGTTAATCCTATTGCGAGCGCATAAAAAACAGAGGCTAAGAAAAATGAAATAATCAGTTCGATAAAATCTTCCATTTAGGTGAATTGTATTTCTGTGGATTGGTCGATTTAGTGTTCCTCTAACTGCTTATGCGAACCGTCACAATTTGGCAAGCGTTTGGAAAGTCCACAAGTACAATCGGTGATGCCTTTTCCATTCATAATTCTCGGAATGTACTTATCGATTCGTGCAATTCGTGTGACTGAATTTTTTGAACCTGAGAAGTGTAATATGTATGCTCGTTGTCTACCTGGAGTTAAGGAATAAAATGCTTCTTTCAAACTTGGTAATTCGTCGAACTTTGAAGTTAATTCTTCAGGAACAATAAAGTCTTCATGCTTTTTCATCGGAACTTTAATTCCAGCTTTCTCTACTTCGATGGCTTCGAAAATATAGGCTTTTAAAATTGGTTCAAGCTCTATGATTTGTTGCAAATTGGTAAAACGAATTTGTCGCCCAGCTTGCACATTTTCAGTTTGTTGAATCAATAGTTTGTGCGAATCACTCAACAAAGATCCTTTCATGAACAAGAGCGCGCAGTAGTCTTTAAATCCATGAATCAAGACAATGTTTTTATTTCCAAGGCAATAACAAGGCTGACCCCATTTTTGCTCTTCTTGCAAATTACAATCTAGCACCATTTTACGTAAATAAATCATTTCCTCACGCCATTCCGTAAGTTCTTCAATGTATGCGTCTATTGCTGGATTCATCTGCTTGTTTATTTGTTTTTAATCTCCTCCCACGTTTTAAATAGTGCTTCTTGAGCAGGTCGATTTTCTTCAATTTCTCTTAATGGTTCACATTCTTTCAATGTTGCAAAACAATCTGACGGTAAAGCTTGATACAAGGCCGTTCCTTTCGTTTTCCATGCGATCATTTCGTCTGAAACTTCTTTGATGATTTTGGCAGGATTTCCAACGGCTAAACTTCGTTTCGGTAAGTGCATTTTTGCTGGGACAAAACACAAAGCGCCAATGATGCATTCATCCTCCATGATTACATCATCCATCACAACACTGTTCATTCCAATCAAACAATTTTCACCAATTGTTCCTCCGTGAATAATTGCTCCATGACCAATGTGCGCACCTTTTTTTAAGCGAGTTGTGGTACCAGGAAACATATGAATCGTACAGTTTTCTTGCACATTACAGCCGTCCTCAATGATGATTTGTCCCCAATCACCGCGTATTGCTGCACCAGGACCAACATATACATTTTCGCCAATGATAACATTGCCGATTACAGCTGCTAGTGGATGAACAAAGCTACTTTCTTTGATTACAGGCTTAAAGCCGTTAAATTCATATACTGCCATGGTGAACTTTTTTCCAAAGTTACGACAGATTATTTAGCTTTTTTAGAAGGGATACGGAAATTTGCTCCAAATACAACGTTGTACTGGGAAAATAGGAAATGTTGACTTGCACGATCAGATTTATTCATTGTTGTGCGAATGTCTGGCATATGAATAAATCCTCCTTTCCATTCTGTTTGAATGAAAAAGTACTTGAAAAACGTTGCATTGAAGGATAGAACCGTGCTCAATCCATAACCAGCAAGGTGAAATTCATCGTAACGAGCATTATTCAGCAAGGTTGTATTTGTGCGAGGAACCAAAGCTCCAACTCCAAATCCTTCATTGACTGCAAGACTGAAATTTTTTCTACCAAACAATACATCAAAACGACGTACTTCAATGTTTTCGTAATTCAATCCATCTGTGTGTTCAAATTTTAAGAAATCTTCAGTCAATTTAATATCATCGTTTGTATATGTTCCATCGTAACTTGTTCCCGAATTACTAATTGTACCGTTAATCTTCACTGTTTGATTTTGTTGCATGACATATTTCATGTGGTCAGCACCTAAGGAAACGTTGTAATGATCATTGAAAAAATAACCAATTCTGAAATTGTATTGAGGAATCGTTATACTATTCGGTTTGAAATAAGTTTTTGCTGAAAATGGAGATTGCCGGTCCTTTGCAATCGTATTTTCTAAGGTGAAATCATAATTATCGCCTTTGAAATGAATGTCTGACGTGGTATATGCTGCGCGATTCCAACCCCAATAAATAAACCAATTTCCTTTTTTGTAATAGTTGTCCTTTACAAATTGAAATTGACCAAAAAGGGAAGTGCTACAAACTAAAAGAAGGGTAATAATCAAAGCTTTCATCGCGATACGTTTACAATTGCAGAGCAAATTTAACTTTTCAAAGTGTATTAAACTCCTTTTTCTGAAATTTAGATTAACTCCAAATAAGAAGGAGTTGCACATTTTACGGCTGTTTATAACGTATTGACTTGTGAATTCAGATGGATTCAAAGGTTGTTGGGTTTCGATTCATTGCGTAAGCGGAAAAAAATAAAGAATTTTGCCGAAAATTGTGAATAGTGAATAAAATGGAATTAATGGCTCCAGCTGGTTCTTATGAAGCATTAGCAGCAGCAGTGAAAGCAGGAGCGAACTCAGTTTATTTCGGGGTTGAACAGTTGAATATGCGCACAAAATCGACGCATAATTTCACCATGGAAGATTTACCTGAGATTGCACGTGTTTGTAAAGAAAACGGACTTAAAAGTTATTTAACTCTGAACACAATTGTTTACGACCATGATGTTAATTTAATGAAACGCATATTGGATGAATCCAAAGCCAGTGGTATTACTGCTGTAATTGCCTCTGACCATGCTGTCATGAATTATGCAAAGAAAATTGGTGTTACGGTTCATATTTCTACCCAAGCGAACATTACAAATATTGATACGGTTGAATTTTATTCTGCATACGCAGATGTGATGGTGATGGCACGAGAATTAAGCTTATTACAAGTTGAAGCGATTAATAAAGAAATAGCACGACGTGATGTAACTGGACCATCAGGAAAATTGGTGCGTACCGAGGTTTTTGGTCATGGTGCTTTGTGCATGGCCGTTTCAGGAAAATGCTATTTGAGTTTACATTCTCATTTTTCGTCTGCTAATCGTGGTGCTTGTGTACAAAATTGCCGCAAACCGTATGTGGTGATGGACAAAGACGAAGGAACGCAATTTGAAATCGATAATGAGTATATTATGTCTGCAGCAGATTTATGTACAATCGATTTTTTAGATAAAGTAATTGCAGCAGGTGTTTCAGTTTTGAAAATTGAAGGACGTGGAAGATCGGCTGATTATGTTTACACAACAACACAGTGTTACCGTGAAGCAATCGACGCGTATTACGAAGGTACATTTTCTGCAGAAAAAGTGGCAGATTGGAAAGAACGTTTAAGTACGGTTTTTAATCGCGGATTTTGGGATGGTTATTACTTAGGGCGCAAAATGGGCGAGTGGAGTGACGAACCAGGTTCAAAAGCTACAAAACGAAAAGTGTACATTGGAAAAGGAATGAAATATTACGAAGGTCCTGGAATCGGCGAATTTTTAATCGAAGCACAAAATGTAAAAGTGGGTGATGAATTGATTATCACGGGACCAACAACTGGAGTAATTGAATTACAATTGGAATCTTTGCGTATCGATGATGAACCAGCTGAAATGGCTAAACGTGGTGCAACGATTACTTTTCCGGTGAATGAAAAGGTAAGACCTTCTGATAAATTATATAAATTGGTTCCAGTAGAATGATTCGAGTAGTTCAACATCGCCATAAATGCATTGGTTGTAATGCTTGTGTTGAAGCTGATAAATACCGTTGGCGCATTTCGAAAAGGGACGGTAAAAGTACTTTAATCGGAGGCGTTGAAAAAAAAGGTTGGTTTTCAGTTCTTGTCGACAATGACGAGCAATCAGCCCTTGAGTCAGCAAAACAACATTGTCCAGTAAATATTATAAGATACGAGGAATTAGATTAAACAAAAAAGGCTTCAATTAGAAGCCTTTTTATTGTAGTCTATTATTTTTTCTTGCACGTATTTATTCCAAAAGGCAAATACAGCGGACAAAAACTAACCAAACTTGTTAGAACAAAGATTCCTGCTAATGCCAATAAAACGATTCCCAATGTTCCTGGAATTACTTTCGTAAAATACAAAACTGCTACAATTGCTGCCATTATTACACGAATAACTCGGTCAGCTCCTCCCATATTTTTTTTCATGATTATTTGCTTTAATTTTCATTGTGAAACTACAAACTTGATTAGGAGCTGTTTGCAACCAAAGTTACATTGAAGGATTTTATTGAAAACGAATGCGTATCAATTTTCTTGCTAGTTCAGTAGTTAGTTGATGAGACTCATTTTCTTTAGCTATGAAAAAAAGCAAATACAAGGTGTCTAAATAGTCTGATAGTTCAACTTGTTCGTGTAAAGCTGTATCATAAATTTTACTTACAGTATAAGTTGCTTTAACAACATTTTTTTTCACTTTAATGTCGTTGTCGAAACGATGCCAATCTTTCTTTGGATCATAAAACCAATAGGAAAATCCGTCATTATCAACCAACATGTCCTTGTCTACATTGAAATCATCTTCGGCCATTACCTTATCTGGAATGTAAATCCAGTCTTTTAAAAGTGAATCTTTTGGTGTATCATAATATTCGCTTGTGCGGGATGCTTGTATAAAAACACCCTCACAATTCGATAATTCGATTTCAAAACGAAAAGGAGTAGGTTTTAGAATTACAAGCGTATCAAACTCATTGATTGTAATTCGCTGTTCATCTTGAACCAAAGTAATCGATACGTATGGATTCTGCGCGAAAATTAACGTGCACAAAAAGAAAAAGCCAACTGACAATATCGCTTTCATCAATTCGCTTCTGCAAATGCAGTTTCAAGAGTTTGAATAAAGGCATCTACAGGCTGCGCACCAGAAATTGCATATTTTCGGTCAAACACAAAGAATGGAACACCTTGAACTCCGATATTTTGGGCTTCCTGAATGTCTTGAATCATTTCGTAAGCATATGCGTCACTTTCCAAAACTTTATGTAGTTCATCCGTGTTTAAACCTATTTTTCCTCCAATTTCCAATAAATCATTCAAATCAGCCATGTTTTTACCTTCTGTAAAATAAGCTTGAAATAAAGCTTCTTCTGCTTGATCACCAAGATTTTTTGTCTTAGCAAACTGAATTAAACGGTGTGCATCTTTTGAATTACCAACAACAGCTATGTCGAAGTTGTAATCTAAACCAGCATTTTTTGCCATATGAATTACATTCTGATGCATTGCTTTTGATTGTTCCAGTGACATTCCTTTTTTATCCGCTAAATATTGATAAACATCAACACGTTCAGTCATTGTCGGAATTGTTGGATCCAATTGAAAACTTTTCCATTCAACAGTAATTGCTTCCGCATTCGGAAATTGTTTCAAAGCTGCTTCAAAATGACGTTTTCCGATATAACAAAATGGACACATGATGTCCGACCAAATTTCAACTTTCATGATTAATTTTTATTCAATAAAATGGATGTTTTTCCGTCGTTTAATTCTATTCTGCCATTTGTTTGCTTTATGGCATCAAATGTTTGAGTTTTTCCTCCGCAGTCGACAGTGATTTTTTTTGTCGATTCATCATACGACCAAGTTCCAGTAGTTTGTGTACCATTTAAATGTTGAAGATAAGTTCCATCAGCATTAAATTGAATGAAATCAGCCTTGTTTAGTGTTACTGCTGCTTTGTTTTGAGACATTGAATTGATGGTTAATGGCTTGTTGTATTGACCGTTTAACATGCAATTATCATCCTTTCCTCCATACACTTTTTTTGGTGGTTTTTGCACAGACTTTGTGTCTTGAGCATAACTTGAACTAATCCCTAATGCAATGAATACGAATAAAATAGCTAGTGATTTCATGCTTTTTCAGTTTTAACGAAGATAGGAATTAATCCTCAATCTTTTGCCATGAAAATTTTAAAAGCGTTGGTTTTCCCATTTCACCTTCATTCGTGATAATTAGATCGCCATTTTCTAGAAAAGTAATACCTTCAGGTTTGTTAAATACCTTTTCATCCAATTTCAAGTAGGAGATGATTTTTCCTGTTTTATCAAAAACCACCAATGTCTGATCTACCGCAGAGATAATATATATTTCATCAGTTCGAGGATGTACAGCAATAGAAGACGGCATAAACTTCAGTGCGCTGATTGAGTCATTGCTATTTTTTTGAAGACGTTGTGGTAACATTAAATTATTTGCATTTGCAAAGGCTTCAATTTCAGCGATATTAATAACGAATAATGGTGTTTCATTCAGTTTTTTTGTTGTAAGATCAATTGAATAAATCGCACGACTGTCTTTTAATTCAGGTCCTTTGCCTAATTTACTTTTTGGAGCAATTAACAAGCGATTGTCACGCTCATCAAAACATAAACCTTCATTGTCCAAAGTTGGAATTGACAGTTTTGTTTCAATAATCGATGTCGAATCCCATGGTGAGCTTAACTCAATGAGTGTAGCATCACTGCGCAGAATGAAATAGGTGCTATCAACACGCGTTAATCCTTCATAATCACCATCTTTACCGAAGTTGTATTGATGAATGATGGAATCATTTTCGAGATTATAAATAAATAAAATTCCATTTTCATCTTGAACACAGGCAATTTCATTCGATGATTGATCCGTTAAACCAGAAATTTCTCTTAATTCAAAAGGAAGGTTTAAAACAAAATCAGGTTTTTTGAAATTGAACCAACCGTTTTCTTTGTGAAAAATAGACTGTAAAAATTGAAAATGGTTGACTCCTGCTTCTTGTAAACGTTTAACGGTTATGAAAGAAAGCGCAACAATAATGAATGAAAACGTGACCTGTTTAGACATAATTAATAAAACAAATATACAATTGAATTTGTTTTGATTCATCGTTTGCGGATTTTTTTTCATCTTTGATTTTCATCCATAAATTAATCAACAAGAAAATGAGTTATTGTACCTATTGTGCTGACAAAAATCCAGATAACCTTCATAAGATTTATCATGATTCACACTATGGTTTTCCGATTGAAGAGGATGATGAGCTTTTTGGAAGGTTGATTTTGGAAATTAATCAAGCAGGACTTTCATGGGATACGATTTTAAAAAAGCAAGTGTATTTTAGAGAGGCGTATGCTCAATTTTCCATCGAAAAAGTGGCAAGTTTTACCGAAGAAGATAGATCCAATTTAATGCAAAATCCGGGAATCATCCGAAACCGCTTGAAAATCAATGCAGCCATTCACAATGCTCAACAATTGCTACAGTTAAAAGAAGAATTTGGATCGTTCAAACAATGGTTAGACCATGAGCATCCAAAATCTAGAGAAGAATGGACTAAATTGTTCAAAAAGACGTTTAAATTTGTAGGAGGAGAAATTGTAAATGAATTTCTTATGAGTACAGGATATTTAAAAGGTGCACATGATGAAAAATGTGTTATTTTTGAGACTGTGCGATTGAAGCAACCTAAATGGATGGAAGTATGAAAAGGTTAATTGTAATTTTAGGATTAATTTTCTTTGGTAATATTGCATCAGCGCAAGTTGGATTGTCTGGTGGGGTAAATTTGTTAAAAGGATTCGGGACACCAAAACCGTTTGTTGGATTACATTTTGGTGTTGAAGTTCCAAGAGATGATCAAAATTCAATTTTTGGTAGAGTTTCATTTTATGGTAAACAACAGGAAGAATACAAATCATCTACATTTGTAACAGCTTTAAGCACAAGCACAAACCCATATTCTAAAACTATAGGTTATAGAAATTCTATGAATTATACAATTTTAGAAGGTGGAAACCGCTATTACATTGGCGATGGTTATGATTCGGGGTTTGGAGGCTATGGTGGAGGAACTGTAATGGTTATTTTCAATTCCGTAAAAAGAAAATACGATGATTATGATCAAACATTGTACGCCTTGCCTACAACGGAGTTGCCAAAAGGGTCCATATTCAATGTTGGGTTTGGGTTAAATGGTGGATTGAAATACAC
The DNA here is from genome assembly GCA_039804825.1 of Bacteroidota bacterium. Taxonomy (GTDB): domain Bacteria; phylum Bacteroidota; class Bacteroidia; order Flavobacteriales_D; family Crocinitomicaceae; genus M0103. The sequence goes on along the minus strand of JBDLVK010000055.1, from coordinate 31,879 downwards.
GTTTGCAGGAATAGGGAGTATTTATGGCGATGCAAGTTTTGGTTATATGATTTTAGGTCAGGCAAGCAATGCAACGGCTTCGAGTACAAATCTTTATAGCAATTTAATTTTTACATTCAACATCGGATTTAGAAAGGAACTTTATTAAAAAAACAACCATCTTTTTTCCTTGATTTGATTGATTTCCTCTGCTATTTCTTGAATTGAAGCTGGACGATTGTACATTCCTATTTTTAACTTCTCGATTCTTTCCATTGCAGAAAGTTGATTTGGCGGTATTTCAAAAGCATATTTAGTTGTAAGTCGATGAATTACAAGCATTAATTCTTTTGGAATTGCTTCCCCATCAGGAGTAGGATGGTTGAGTTGCAGATTGGTGTAAATGCTTGGATTTGGGTGTATCAATGGAAGCTTGTTTTCAAACAGACGCCAAAGAAGAATACCAAGTGCATAATAATCTGTTCGTTGATCAATGATACTGAATTCGTTCAAAATTAGTTCAGGTGCCGCGTAACCCAATGGAAATAAAACGCTTCTTTTTTCATTCGACGGATAACGTGTTGCCATTCCAAAATCAATTAGAGCAACTGAAATTCTAGCCTCATCTTCTTTTACAAGAATATTACTTGGCTTTAAATCACAATGAACAATCGACTGTTGTTGCAAATGTTCGAAAAGCGGCACCAATTCTTGAACTATCGTTTTAATTTTTGAAAGTCGATCTTTTCGTTTTACTTTCAACCAATATTCATCCAATGGAATTCCTACTTCATAGCTTTTGAGAAGTATTATTTGCAGCTCATCTTCAAAGCTTGAAATAATTTTTGGTAAACCTTTTAAGTTGAAATTAAAAGATGCTTCACTTCTCAAACGATCAACAATAGTTTCTTTGACAGTTGCTTTTTCGAGATGTTTAAGAACAGCCTTATGACCAGTTTCTTTGTGTTGGACAAGATACACTTTTCCGAACTTGCGTATTGATTGTTTACCAAGTTCCTGCAGAATGCGATAATTGTCCAATTCTTTCATTTCATCTGTAAAATTAAAAGAATCTAATAATTAGAATTTCGGAGGAACATATTTCATGAAAAAGATTTATTTTGTGATATGAAAAAAGCCAAGTTAATAGGGGATAGTGGTGGTACAAAGACAGATTGGGTCTTGATCGATGAATTCAATTCGTGTCATTTTTTTTCAACAGAATCCTATCATCCATATCTTGTTTCTGAAGATTGGATCCAAGAGAAACAATCATTTTGGGCTGAATACACACAAAATTATGAGTTGGAAGTGTATTTTTTTGGAGCAGGATGCCTTCAATTAATCAACCAAGAAAAAATGAAAGACGCATTTCGTACTTGGGGAATATCGGATTGTACTGTAAATTCTGATTTACTAGCAGCTCATTTAGCGTGTGCGGGTGATGATGATGGATATGTCGCGATTTTGGGCACAGGTTCGGTAATTGCTAAAATTGAACAAAAAGAAATTCACGAAATAGTTGGTGGCTTTGGTTATTTGATTGGCGACGAAGGAAGTGGTTATTTTTTCGGTAAACGCTTGCTTGAAAAATTACTTAAAAGAGAATTCTCAGACGAGTTAAGCAGTGAACTTCATAACATGTTAGGTGATAAGGAAGCAATCATGAAAGCACTTTATGCTCCGTCTGGAAAGTCATATGTTTCTTCATTGGCGTTGACAACAAGTCATATTTATAGCGAAGAACTTGTGGCATTGCACAGAGAAAACATCGAAGAATTTGCTCGGTTGTACCTACCAAAAAAATCTTCAATACATGAGATAAATGTTGTCGGATCATATGGTTTTTCAAATAAAGATCAAGTGCTTGAACTATTCTCAAAACATGGATGGAAAGTTAAAAAACAGCTTGAAAAGCCGATGCAAGAATTAGCTAAATATTTCATGAAAAGTGCATTTTAATCAATAAGTAATACACTTTACTCAATCAGATTGCATTTTGTTTGAATAAAACACTCATTCATCTAACATATTTAGCAATTGGTAGAAAAATTGAAAATCCTGTCAAAAAAAAATGCAAATTGCGGTATAAATCAAACGATAAATGGAAGATTTGTTTATTAATGAAAGCCCTCAGACCCCTTTGATTCACTTTAGCAATAAAAGTGGTGTGATGGAAATTAAAGGACGCTCTATTCCAGATCAACCAGATGATTTTTGGATTCCAGTATTGAACTGGTTTGAATCTTATTTGTTGAATCCGGTTAACAAAACTGTTGTGAAGATTGATTTGGAATATTTCAATATTTCATCCTCTAAACGCATTTTGTTCTTGTTGTACAAATTGAACGAATTGGCGGAAGCTGGTAAGGAAGTTCATGTTGAATGGTTGTATCGTCAGACCGATGAAGATATGTATGAAGTTGGTCAAGATTATGCTTATATGGTGAAGGTGCCATTTATCTTTAAAGAATATGCTGATCATGATATTGCAATTGCGATTTAATTAAGGTTTTTTTAAAAAGAGGGCTCCGATTTTTCGGGGCTTTTTTTGTGCTTTACTTTTTCAGTTCTGGAATTCTGTTATTTTTGCATGATTAAGATGAGATTACTAAAAGACATTCCCCACGAAAGGTATAAAATTCAGTTGATGAGTTACAATGCCAAGTACATTCTAAAGATTGAATTGGCGCAATTTGAACAGATCTACAAAATTGGTGAAACTGATGTTAATACATTAGAAGAAGTGGAAAAAATGATTACGCCAACTTTGTTGAGTAATTGTTTGAAACGATTCATAGAAATGCGTTCCGATTGGGAGGAAGCGTTCAAAAATCGCAATGAAATAGCTAACTAAAAAATATTAATATGAATAAATTGATTGTTGCATTTGCTAGTATGTTGTTGATAACAGTGGCTTGCGGTAAAAAAGAAGAAGTTAAAAAAGACACAACACCTAAAGTTGAAGCACGTGATTTAAAAGGTCTGAAAATTGCATTTTATTACAATGATTCACTTAAAACGCAATTCACTTATTTTAAGAACGAAGAAGCTAAAATCACTAAAAAACAAAAAGCATTCGAAGCAGAAATTCAACGTCGTTCAAATGAATACCAAAGTTTCATTCAACGTAACAATGAACGCCTTCAATCGGGTCAATTATCCGAATATGATGCTCAAATTGTTCAGCAAAAAGCTCAAAAAATGGAAGCAAGCTTGATGCAGTATCAACAAACGGAAGGTGCTAAACTGGAAAAAGAATCGTTTGACAAATCAACTGCGATTAACAAGAAAATTGAAGCATTTGGCAAAGAATTCAGTGAAAAACATGGTATTGACTTGTTGTTGATGCACGGTCCTGGTGGACAAATCAATTTCGTGAATCCTTCAATGGATGTTACTATGGAGTTTGTCAACTTTTTGAATGAAAAACAAGCTGAAATCGAAAAGGATTTAAAATAAATTGAATGCTGATTGCACGACAAAAATTAAACGAAAATATTGCTGAATATGTCCTATACATGTTTCAAATTGAAGATTTGATTCGTGCATACGATTTTGATTTAGAAGGAATTATTGATGGTTACGTACGACCACAATTACCTGATAATTCGTTTATTGAACAATATAAAGAATGGTACCGCGATTTAATTGCTCAAATGAAATCGCAGCGCATTCAAAAAACGGGACATTTACATGATTTGAAAGATATCATCGTCGAATTGTCCTATTTACACAATACATTGATCAATATTTCAAACGACGAGAAGTATAAAACGCTTTTCACGGCTGCAACACCTTTCATTGATGAATTCAAAGAGATTTCCAATTTAAAGGATAAAAATGCAATTGAAATCGTTTTTCATGCCATGTACATGAAATTGTTACTTCGTTTGCAAAAGAAAGAAATTAGTGCAGAAACCGAAGAAGCATTTGACGCCATGCGCATTCTTATTGCCTATTTAGCAAAAGCTTACCACGAAATGAAAAGTGGTAGTATGAATTTTTTGAATAATTAATTAAAAATCTTCCCAGGATTCAATATTCCGTTCGGATCAAACACATCTTTGATTGAACGCATGATATTTAGGCTGATTTCAGGAAAAGCAATGTCCATGTAGGGTTGTTGTACCAATCCAATTCCGTGTTCTCCTGATAATGTACCGCCCAATTTAACCACTTCAGTGAAGATTTCGCGAATGGCTTTGGGTAAATCATTTTCCCATTGTTCGTCGGTCAATTCCCCTTTGATGATGTTGACATGTAAATTGCCATCACCAGCGTGGCCGTAACAAACAGAATGTAAACCGTATTTGTTTCCGATGTTTTTTACATGATGCAAAAGTGCTGGCAATTCGTATCGGGGAACTACTGTGTCTTCTTCTTTATATATGGATTGTGATTTTACTGCTTCACCAACTTTTCGGCGCAAGGACCATAAACTGTTTTTCTGTGCCTCACTTTCTGCGAACAAAATTTCATCTGTTTCAAAGTTCTCCAAAACGCTCATGATTTTTTCGCACTCCAGCATTAATGCATCTTGATCAAATCCGTCTACTTCAATTAATAAATGTGCGGCGTGATTGTCTTTCACCTCAATTGTGAAGTCATGCGTAAACGCTTGTGTCCACGTTAATGCATCGCGTTCCATGAATTCTAAACCACTTGGTGTAATTCCAGCTTGGAAAATCGCGGCAACGGCTTCACAGGCTTTTTCTGCATTGAAAAAAGGCACCAACATTAACAAATCATTCGTTGGATGTGGAATCAAACGCAAGACAATTTTTGTGATAACGGCCAAGGTTCCTTCTGAACCAACTATCAATTGAGTCAAATTATAACCTGTTGCATTTTTAAGAACGTTTGCACCCGTCCATATAATTTCACCGGTCGGTAAAACAACCTCAAGGTTCAAGACATAATCCTTGGTTACACCGTATTTCACTGCTTTTGGTCCTCCAGAATTCTCAGAAACATTTCCACCAATAAAACAACTTCCTTTACTTGCAGGATCAGGTGGATAAAACAATCCTTTTGCTTTTACAGTGTCTTGAAGTACTTGTGTAATAACACCAGGTTCTGTTGTTACTTGATGGTTTTTTTCGTCGATGTTCAAAATGCGATTAAAACGTTCCATCGAAAGTGCCACACCTTTGTGAATTGGCAATGCTCCACCGCTCAAACCTGTTCGAGCTCCCGAAGGTGTTACGGCAATGTTTTCTTTATTGCAATAACGCAGTATCGAAGCTACTTCTTCTGGTGTTTCTGGCTTCGCTAAAACCTCAGGAATAAAGCATAAATCTTCCGTTTCATCGTGACCATATTCTGTTAAATTCGTTTCGTCAACAAAGCAGCGATTACCTAAAAGATCTTGAAAAAATGCAATGTCTTGAGAATTGATGGTGCGAAATGGATGCATGTCTTTTTATTTCAATAAATATTCGGCGCCTAATTTAGGAATTTCTGCGTCCCAATTGAGTTCATGTTTGATTTTTGTGCGCAAAGCGTCTGCTTGATGTGCTTCACCATGATTTAAAAATAGGGTAGTAGGAGCTTTTTGATAATTACGTAACCAGTCGATCATTTCATTTTGATCACCGTGTGCAGAAAGAGAAGAAATTGTTCTAATTTGGCAATTCACTTTGCGGTACTCACCAAAGAACTTGATTTCCTTGCTTCCTTCCATGATTTGTCTTCCTCGAGTCCCTTCTCCCTGATATCCAACGAAAAGAAGTGTGTTTTTTTCTTCAGAAATGTGGCTGTTTAAGTAATGTAAAATGCGTCCTCCTTCCATCATTCCACTTCCTGCAAGTACAATTTTTGGATGTTTGTCCAATACCGTAGCACGCGAATGTTCGAAGTCATTCACAAATACAATATCATCATACATGCGTGAAATGTCATAACCGGAAATGTTTTGCCAATCGCCATATTTATTGTAAACATTTGTTGAATTCACACCCATTGGAGAATCCAAATAGATTTTAATGTTCGGCAATTTATCTTCTTGTTTTAATTCATGCAACAGATAAACTAACTCTTGAGTTCGTTCAACAGCAAAGGATGGAATCATTAAAATACCTTTACGCTCAAACGTATCTTCAATAACACGCAACAATTCTTCTTTTACATTTTCCTGCGAATGTACTCTGTCGCCGTAAGTTGATTCTAAAACGATGTAATCAGCATCCTTAATTTTTGCGGGCGGATAAAGCAACATTGGTTTCGTGCGACCGATATCTCCTGAAAAAACAATCTTTTTATCAAAAACACGCATATCAACAAAGGTTGAACCCATGATATGTCCGCTGTTCAGTAATTGAAATTTAATGTCATTGTCCAAAATCACCCATTCGTGCGTGTCGTGCGTCTCGAATTGCTTCATTGCTTGCACAACATCCGAAACACGGTAAAGCGGTTCGGCCTTCTCATGTTTTGAGTAGGAGTGATTATTTGCACGTTCAGCATCTTCTTCTTGAATTTTGGCACTATCCAGCAAAATGATTTCGGCCAATTCTTTTGTTGGATGTGAACAGTGAATTGCTCCTTTGAATCCTTTTTTTACCAGCAAAGGAATGTAGCCACAATGGTCCAAATGTGCATGTGTCAAAATTAATTCATCAATCGAACTTGGATCAATTGGAAATGGCGCCCAGTTTTTTAATCGCAGTTCTTTCAAACCTTGAAAAAGTCCACAATCAACAAGCACATGCTTATCGTTTGTTTGAATTAAAATTTTGGAACCTGTAACAGTACCCGCACCGCCGAGAAAAGAGAGTTTGAATTCGTTGTTTTGCATAGAATGGTTGTTTTCCTTAAAAGTATGCAATATAAAATTAAAAAAGGCGAGTATTCTCGCCTTTCTTGTTAATTCCCTTTAATCTCAAACTCAGTTCGACGATTTTGTTGTTTTCCATCGTCAGTTGCATTCGATGCGATTGGTTTGCTTGCTCCGTAACCTTTTGCAGTCATTCGATTTGCAGCAATTCCTTTCGTTGTCAAATACGCAACAACAGCTTCTGCACGACTTTGAGAAAGTGTTTCGTTCAAGGTTGCAGAACCTGTGTTATCGGTGTGACCTGAAATTTCAATTTTCAAACTTGGCACATCTTTCATTAATTTTACCAAGCGATCTAACTCAGCATTTGATTCCGCACGCAAAGTCGATTTACCAGTGTCGAAGAAGATATTACGCAAAGCAATTTTACTTCCAATGGCAATGTTTTTCAATTCGATTACTTTGTTAACCAAGTTATCGGCAGATCCCATTGGAATATCAAAGTTTTCTGAATGGAACAAGTATTTATCTGCTTTCACAGCAATACCATAGTTTTTACCAGAAGCTAGCGTGATAATGAATTTACCTGTTGCACTATTCGTTGTGAATGTTTCAATAATCTTTCCAGTTGCATTATCTGTGATTTCGATTTGAGCCTCAACTGGTTTTTTCGTCATCGCGTCAATTGTCATACCTTTGAATACGGTGAATGATTTTTTGTTCACATCAACCGTTGCTTCAACTTGCGCATCTTTCATCGGCATTGCAATCGAAGACAACAAATAATCCTCAACATCAACAACTGGCGATTTTTCAGGACCCCAGAATGTTACTTTGTAAATATCGTATCCGCCTTTTCCCCCAGCACGATTCGAAGAGATGTAAGCAAATTTACCATTCGCTGTTGAGGCAAAGAAGAAATCATCATAAGGTGTGTTGATTGGATAACCCATGTTTACAGGTTTTGTCCATTGTCCACCGACTTTTTTCGAAACAAAAATATCGTAACCTCCAATCGATTCATGACCTTCAGAAGCAATGTACATTGTTTCTCCATCAATGTGCAAATAAATTGGTCCATCGTTGAATTTTGAATTGACAGTTGGAATCATTGTTGCTGCCATGTAGTCCTTTTGCAATTTACTTTGCATTGAACTGTACATGATGTCAAACCCATTCGCACGGCTATCGTTATCGCGCATGAAGTAAATACTCCAACCGTCATCACTGTAAGTTCCATATTGTTCGTTCGCTTTTGCAGAAGAAATTGCGAAATGAGCAGGAGTCGGATTTGACCAATTTAAACCACTTAATTTTGATTCAAAAATATCGTATTGACCATTGACTAAGCGATGAAGTAACATCTTTGTTCCGTCGTAATTCATGCTATTCGAAACATCGTCGCCATCAGAATTGATAGGTCCAGCGATGGCTTTTGGAGCAGACCATTTCCCATCAGTTAAACTTGACGTGTAAATATCTTTGTCGTAACCACCAACTTCGTTTGTTGCATGTCCATTTGGACGATTAGAGGTCAATATCAATTCAGAACCATCTGTAGTGATTGATGGAGAAATTTCATCAAACTCAGAATTCAATGCAGGAACATTGTCAACCCAAGCGCGAACTGGAGCAGCTTTCGCTGTTTTTGCCAATTTACATTCGTTTTTACGCTGTGAAACAAACTTTGTGAAGTTATCTGCTTTCTTGTAATTTGTTTCGAATGAAAGGTATGCTTTTGTCGCGTCATCAAATTTTTCTTCTAATTGATACGCATAACCAAGGTAGTAATTCATAAATGGATCACATGCTGGATCAAGCGTATTTGCTTTCTTTAAGAATTCAATACATTTCGTCGGATCGGTTGAATAAGCGTAACAAACACCTATTTTAAAATTCAAATGTCCGTTGTTTGGGTTGAATTTTTGAGCCACTAAATACTCTTTCAGAGCTTTTTGGAAATTAAATCCTGGACTTTGGACTTGGAAAACTGCTTCATTTCCAAGTGCAAGAAATTCATCTCCTTTTTTAATTGCTTCTTCAGCCTTTTTCAAACCTTCTTTGTCGTCTTTGAAATTTGCCGCTTTGAATTCAACATTTTGTGCGAATGTTAGCATTGAGAAAAACGCCACAAACGCTGATAATATATACTTTTTCATGGTTTTTTCTTTTATTCGTTACAATTGCTTGAATAGTAATTTTTACCTAATTCAGCACCCAGTTCTTTTGCTTTACGCCAGTCTTCACAAGCACCTTCCATGTCGCGATTCATTTCTTTTGCATTCGCACGATTAACATAAGCATTCGCGTAATTTGCATCCAATGAAATTGCCTTGTTGGCGTATTCAAGTGCTTTTTTGTAGTCTTTTTGCTTGAAGTAAATTGCGCTTAAATTGGAAGCTGCTGGAGCATATTTAGGATTGATTTCCAAGGCTTTTTCAAAATCTTTTTTTGCATCGTCCAAGTGGTTTTGGTCCATTTGAACTGCTCCACGATTGTTATACGCCATATAGAATTTTGCATCGACTGAAATGGCGCGATTGAATGCTGCAATTGCGCCAACGTAATCTTTTGTTTTACGCTTTGTTGTTCCAATGTTGTTCAGCGCAAAAGCCAATTTAGGATTTTTCTTAACAGCTTCTTCATAATCAGCAACCGCTTTCGCATAGTTTCCAAGCATGCGGTAACAACTTCCACGATCGTTATACGCAAATGCAAAGTTTGGATCTAATTCAATGGCTTTTGTAAAATGTTTAATTCCACCATTGTAATCTTGTTGTAAAAAACGTAGCGTTCCATAATTGTAATATGCTTTCGCATTTTTAGGATCAATTTGAATTGATTTTTCGTAATCTTTTTCAGCTTTCAAATAATCATTCATTCCTTGAAATGCACGGCCACGCTGAAAATAGGCTTTTGAATAATTCGGATCCTTTTCAATTAAGGTATTCAATGTTTTTGCCGCATCCGCATACTTTTCTGCTTCGTTTTCTGCAACTCCTTTGTTGTAATAGGCAGCAGTGAAGTTCGGGTCAAAACCGATTGAATTTGAAAATTCCTTGATGGCTTCTGAATAACTTTTGGCTGTAAAAAGTTGAATACCTTTATTGTAGGCTTCTTGACTTTTTGCAACCGCTTCGTTTTGAAGATTTAAGGCTTTAATAGAATCACGGTAAGCAATTTCAGCAGGAGTGAGTTCTTCAATCTGTGCGTAGGAATTTATCCCAAAAGCCAGGCACAGCTTTAGCAATAGCAGATACTTTTTTTTCACGTCGTTTTACTTTATTTAGGAACTCCAAGATACAAACATTCGAAATGTGAAGCGAAATTAGTTTTCAACAAATTCAAAAATGTTACCTTTAAACTTTCAAATTTAAAGTATGTCAAAAGAAGTATATATTGTTGACGGTGTTCGCACAGCGATTGGAAGTTTTGGTGGAACGCTTTCTGGTGTTCGTGCAGATGATTTAGCAGCACATGTAATCAAAGCCTTAATGGAAAAAAATAGTTCATTGGATCCAAATTCAGTGGAAGATGTGATTTTTGGTTGTGCGAATCAAGCGGGAGAAGATAACCGTAATGTGGCGCGTATGGCTGGATTATTAGCTGGACTTCCAGTTCAATCAGGTGGTGAAACAGTCAATCGTTTGTGTGCTTCAGGAATGGCTGCAACAATTAATGCTGCACGTGCAATCAAAGATGGAGCAGGTGATGTTTACATTGCAGGTGGAGTGGAGCATATGACACGCGGACCTTGGGTGATTTCAAAAACATCTTCAGCGTTTGGACGCGATGCGCAAATGTTTGATTCATCTTTTGGATGGCGTTTCATTAATCCGAAAATGGAGGAAATGTATGGCGTTGATTCTATGGGGAATACAGCTGAAAACTTGGCTGAAATGTATAATATTAGTCGCGAAGATCAAGATGCATTTGCATTGTGGTCACAGCAAAAAGCGGCAAAAGCGTTCGAATCAGGACGTTTTAACGAAGAGATAGTTGCGGTATCAATTCCTCAGCGTAAAAAAGATCCAATTATCTTTCAACATGATGAATTTGCTCGTCCAGAAACGTCAATTGACAGTTTGTCAAGATTGCGTCCAGCGTTTAAAAAAGATGGTTCCGTAACTGCAGGAAATGCTTCTGGATTAAATGATGGAGCTGCTGCGTTGTTAATTGCATCAGACGAAGCAGTGCAACAACATGGCTTGAAACCTTTGGCTCGTATCGTAAGTGCTGCTGTTGCAGGTTGTGAACCACGAATTATGGGAATCGGACCAGTACATGCTTCTAAAAAAGCCTTAGAACGCGCAGGATTGACATTGGATCAAATGGATATTTTAGAATTGAATGAAGCATTTGCAGCGCAAGTTTTAGCTTGTACACGTGAATTAGGCTTGGCAGATAATGACCCACGTATCAATCCAAATGGTGGAGCAATTGCGTTAGGGCATCCACTAGGAATGTCAGGAGCACGAATTCTGCATTCTGCGGCAATCGAACTTCAAAAAACAAACAAACGATATGCCTTGGTGACAATGTGTATTGGTGTTGGACAAGGTTACGCCACGATAATTGAGCGTGCTTAAACCCAACCTTTCAATCCATTAAAACGTCCTAGAACTGTGAAATTGAGAACCGGCTTATTGTTACTTCCATTGATTGCATTTTTTTCATGCAGAAAAGAAAAAGCAACATGGAATTCTGATTGGGTTGCCCCTTTGGTGAGTGACACGCTTTCATTGAAGGATTATGTAAATGATTCAACCATCGTTGAAGATGGAGGTGTTTATAATTTGGATTTAACTCGAACAATTGCCGATTTTGGAATTGAAGATCTAATTGCCATTCCGGATACAACAATTAGTCAAACGTATTCGATTGTAGTTTCAAGTTTGTCCATTCCTCCGGGTACAAGTATTGTGAACCAAATAGAAGAACACACGATTGATTTAGCGCCTATTGAACTAAAGAAAATTCGAATCAGTCAAGGTTCAATAAAATTGAAGATTTACAATCCAGTTGCATCGAAAGTTTATTTCACGGTTCAATTGCCTGGAGTTACCCAAAACGGAATTACATTCGAACAAAATTATTTTGCACCTGCGGCCGTTGGTTCAACACCAGGGACAGTAGAAGCAAATTTGAACATTTCTGGTTATGACATTGATTTGACAGGTGTTTCAGGCGGAGAAGTGAATGTTCTTCAATCCAAATTAATCATCAATACCGATCCTTTGGGTTCAAATGTCACGGTAACGAATCAACATGTTTTCAAAGTTGATGCAGATTTTAAAAACGTAAAGATTGATTACGCAAAAGGCTATTTTGGTCATAAGATTTTTACGGATACAACAACATATACTATTGATTTATTGAATGGTTTGACTGCTGGTTCTATTGATATTCCTTCAAGTGCAATTCAATTAATAATTACCAATGGAATGAAGGTGGAAGGAAAGGCAACCTTGACAAAGTTGTCGAATACAAATACACTTGGTTCAACTGTTAATTTATCAAGTTCATTGATTGGAAATCCAATTTACATGGATGCCGCCACTGGAAGTGCTTGGTCTTACGTTCCTTCAATACAGACAATTTCCTTGGATGGAACGAATAGCAATTTGGAGAACTACATTGAAAATTTAGGAAATAAGCACACTGTAGGTTACAAAGTTGAGTTGAATCCGTGGGGAAATACTTCTGGTGGTTACAATGAAATTTATTCCACAAGTCGACTTAAAGTAAAATTGAAAGCGCAAATGCCAATGGCGATTGGAGCAGATGGATTAACCTTGCGCGATACCTTTGATTTTGACATTTCACAAGATTTAGAAAAATCGCACATCGAATCTGGTTCTTTGATTTTAAATGCATCGAATGCGTTCCCAATGAATAGTTCAGTTAAAATTTATTTATTGGATGAAAATGGAACAATTTTGCACCTTGTGAATGGAAGTTCACCCATTGAGTCAAGTTTATATGGTTCAGTGGATCCGAAGGATGGAATGTTGAAATCAAATTCTGAGGTTGTTTTTGAATTACCTGCAAATGTGCTATCGGATTTAGCTTTGGTGAAGAACATCGCCGTTGAAGCAACATTCAATACGCCAACACCTTCAACTTCACTAAATGAACAGCAAGCGATTCCTGTTGGTGCTTTTATCGCAGTGAAATTGAAAACGAAATTTGTATTTAAAGCAATTATCTGATGAAAAATCACCTTCTAATCGTTGTCTTTATTTGTGCAAATTTCTTGGTGAACTCCCAAACTGTTTTACCAATTCAATACGACACTTTGCAGTACAAGCAAGAATTCATTGTGTCTGGAATTGCCGATTATTCAGCGAGTTCAATTTTCAATTCGATGTCTTCGAAATTACTGTTTGGAGGAGCGATAAATGATGAAATTAAAACTAATTCCTTTGATCAACATAAAGGAATCAATCGTTTCGGAGTTGATGCTTCTGCTGAAGTTGAATACCGAAACATGCAAACCAATCTGTTCAAAAAGGAAAATTTAGGATTTGTAATCAAAGGTGGCTATTACAACTACGCATCAACCATTTATTCAAAAGATCTTTTCGGATTGACATTTTTTGGAAATGAAAGGTATCTTGGAGCGGATGCAGATTTATCGGGTAGTAAATTCTCTGCTATTTCCTTTCAAAAAATAGGTTTTGGAATGATTAATAAAAAAACGAAGAGTTCCATTTCTTTGAATTATTATAATTTTTCAAATTACGCAGAAGGATATATAACAGATGGTTATTTGTTTCAATCAGAAAGTGGTGATTCTGTAAGTCTGACTTTGGGCGGTCAATTTGATTATTCTGGTTCTTCGAAATTTATGAAAGGATATGGAGTAGGTGTTGACCTTGATTATCGTTTTGCTGTGATGATTAATCCAGAAAAAGTTGCCTTCATTCAATTGCAAGCAAAAAATATTGGATTTGCTCAAATGACCTCAAAAATAACACGTTACGAAGTGGATACTTTGTTGGCATTTGAAGGTTTTACCTTTGACCAATTAATTGGAAATTCGAATGTCTTGGACAATGGAACAAGCATTCTGGATACTCTTGGAATTGATTCTATGTCAGTTACAAAATTTAGATTTCTACCGGGTTACATTCAAGCCGGAAAAATAGTAGATGAAATGAGCAAGCAACGTCTGCAAGGATTTTTTGGGGTTCGTTTATACACTGTTTCAACCTATGCACCATTGGTGTTTGGAGGTGCTCATCTAAGAGCAAATGATTGGCTATCAATTGGTGTAAATGCAAGTTACGGTGGATTTACACGCTTTAGAACTGGACTGTATGCACAAAGCACTTTCAAAAATATGACAATTGCGTTGGCGTCAGAAGATGTTGTAGGCTTGGTATCTCAGCAGGGAAAAGGAAAATCAGTTATTCTTCGTTTAAGATATAGAATATGAAAAAGATTATTGTAGTTCTCAGTATTTTAGTGTTGAATTCCTTTTTTGGATACAGTCAAATAAAGTTTTTCAAAATCTATACAAACAACGGTTACGACTACGGTGAAGGCGTTGTGGAATTGAGTGATAGCACTTATCTAGTTACAGGAAGTTCGAGTAGTTTTAGTGATTCCCCAGCACAAGCGTTTTTGTTAAAATTAGATCAAAATGGCGATTACTTATGGTCTAGAAATTATGGAGGAACCGAAAGCGATTGGGGAAGACGTGTATTAAATTGGAATGATAGTATTTTTTACGTTGTGGGGTATTCGAATTCCTTGGGAAGCGGTTCTTACAATCCCTACCTTGTCAAAACAGACAAAGATGGAAACGAATTACTTCAAAAACACTATAATCATCAGGGATGGGACAAAATCAATGATGCATTGTTTACATCGGATTCGATGATTTACATGGTTGGTGAAACAACTGGTACAAGCAATGGAGATCATAATTTTTACATTCTAAAAACGGACCACAACGGTGATACTTTATGGACTCGAAATTTTGGTTCTTCAGGTGAAGATGCCTTGCAATCGATTCAGCAATATGATGCCAATACTTTTTATGCTGTAGGTAATCAGTTTAATGCTGATTCTAGTTTTTCGAAAGGTGCTGTAATCAAATTTGACGGTGATGGAAACATCTTATATGACAAAGAATTTGGTCCGAATGGAAATTATTATTTAAACGATTTTTATATACGTGCAGGAAGTATACATGCAGTGGGGAATCGCATTATACCAGTGACGAATGAAATTGATGAGTACCGTGTTAAAGTTTCTTTAGCGGGTAGTTTACAATGGGAAGCAAGCGACATTTCGCAGGGTGCATCAATTTATGACCACGTGATGCCGTATGGAACAGGAGGTAAAATATTTATGTCTTCACATTTCAATACACAATATTCTGTTGCTGGAAGTTACGATGCCGCGATTACTCGTTTTTATGATAATCTGATTTGGGATGCTGCATATACGACCGTTGGTTTTCCTGGAGATGATAAAAATGAGGAAGTGGCACTGACCAATGATGAAAGTGTTGTGGTTGTCGGATATATGACCATCGAAGGAATGGGAGGTAGCAGTGTTTATGTGTATAAAGTAGGCCCAAATGCAGATTTCCCAGTGATTAATTTAGTCGATATAACTTCGAACGACATCAATAGTTTGGTGGCAATTAATGAAGTTGAGTCGGAGGTGAAAGGTTTTTCAATGTATCCAAACCCGACTTCTGGAGATGTATTTTTTAGTACGAATGAACAATTGAGTTTACGTGTTTTTGATGTTCAAGGAAGAAAGTCGATTGATGTGAAAATTGACAATGGTTCAAGCCTTCAAACAAGCGATTGGCAGAAAGGAATTTATTTTATGCACGTTTCTGATGAAATTGGCAATTCCTCTGTGTTCAAATTAATCGTGAGATAAACTATTTTGAGAAAATGGAAACTTGGAAGTTTCCTTTGAAGTTCTTTTGCTCTAAAAGACGATAATTATTGTCCAAAAACCATTTTTGAACATGTTGATTGGGTTGTAAAAATTTAAAATCAGCATCGACCAGAGCAATTTTTCCTTCTAATGGTAAATCTTTTAATTCTTGAACAACATTCATCGGGTAAATACCAGAAGTTGAAATTCTATCCCTGAAGTGCACATTTTTGAATTTTTGTTGGTCAAAATAATACATGAAATTTAAGTCGTAATAATTGGGGAAAATTACAATGTTATTGACCTTGGTATTCTTTACATAAGCGACGAGCTTATCAGTTTCACGATTGTTTTCAGGAGTGTAATCGAAATAAATAATAAAGGCTATTAAAATGCTCAATATTGGATAAATTGAAAAGCGTTGAACTGATAGGAAAAAATAGCTTAAACCGAAAAAAAGAGGTAAGGTTAAAAAGAACAAATAACGGTCATAATAAACTTCTGCAATTTGAAAACGAGAGAGTATAAATGCAGATAAAAAAGGAAGAATGAATAAAGAAATCAGTGTAAAATAGATTTTTCCTGAGTCTTTTCGATTGTTTTTGGTTTGCGTAAAATATGTCAATAGGTAGAGTACGCCTATTAATAGAACGAAAGCAAATAAGTATTTGTTATTCAAGAATTTATTGATAAAACCATACAATTCTGAATAAGTTGCTTGAGAAAGCCACGTGCCAGCTTTTGTAACGTTACTTGCTCTTCCAACAAAAGTAGAGATCCAAGGTAGCACACCAATGATCGAAATCCCAATTGTAAGCAGCAAATTTTTCCAATTGAAATTACGCACGAATACCAATAAAAGGAATCCTTCAGAAAGGAAAATTAAGAGTGATATATAATGCGTATAAAACAAGGCAATATTCACAATTCCGAATGCAAAAAAGGTTTTCCAAGTGCTTTCATTTGGTATTGAAATGATTTTTAGCAGAAGGTAAATTGCTATTGAATATTCAAAAACAAGCAAAGAATAGGTGCGTGCTTCAAGTCCGTAATAGTGATGGAAATCTGAAAAAATAAAAAATAAACAGGTAAATAAAGCGATTTGCTGTGAAAAGAACTTTAGTCCAATTTTAAATAGTACCACAACAGTTAATGCAGAAAATATCAATGAAAGCGAACGAACGGCAAAGGGTGAAATTCCAAAAGCTTGTTCCCAAAAATGCAACAACAGAAAGTGGAGTGGAGGATTGTTTTCGTTTTTAAAAATCCCAAATAAATCGCCTAAGTTGTTTTGAGCATGAAAAATGGAAAAAGGTTCGTCTAAATCGACGGAATGATGCGTAATAAATAGAAGACCAATGCTAAGTTTAATTAACACCAATACGCCTAAAATCCATCTCGCTTGATTTGTCATTTTACCATTCAAAAGCTTCCGCTGTAAACCATTTTTTCTGTACACGCAGCGTTTGTTCAATAACATCGCGGACACAATGTCTTCCGCCATTAAACGGAGATTGATAGTGACATATTGCCTTAATTTCGACAGCGGCATCTTGTGGACAAGCAGCAACTCCAGCATGTTTCATTACTTGGTAATCTGGAATATCATCGCCCATGTATAAAATCTCTGTGTCAGCCAAATTGTGTCTCTCTTTGATATCATTGTACACATTCATTTTATTAAACGAAGATAAATGCACTTCTTGAACACCTAAACCAAGCAAACGATCTTTTACATCTTGTGAGTTTCCTCCAGTCACAATCATGATTTTATAACCCATTTTAATGGCGTATTGAATCGCATATGCATCTCGCGAATTCAAGGTGCGAAGAATTTCATTCTGAAAAAGCAAAACATCTCCATTGGTTAAAACACCATCTACGTCAAATAGAAATGTTGTGATATGGTTTAAGCGTTCTTTGTAGCTAATCATGTTTATTGTACGTATCGTTTATACTTTTGGAAAGAAGAAGATAAATTTCCTTTTGAATTCCTTCCATCATTTCAGCATGAGCTTGAATGATTGTTTGATCATTTCTTCGAGCAGGACCTGTTTGTGCATCATAAGGATCAAGTGCCAATAATTTTGTGGTTGTTTCCTTTAACAGAGGTAATAAGTAATCCCAATTCAATTCTTCTTTATCGATAATTGCTTTCGATTGAAATGCTAAATGGTTGGTGAAATTGTTCACCCAAACGGCAGCCAAATGATATTTCTTACGGTCTAAAGAACTGGCAAAAGACACTTTACTGCTCAATCTCCAAGCTAAGTCAAATAATTCTTGTGACAGTTCTGGTGTTTTTCCTTCAATTAAAAAAGGAACTTCGTTTAAGTTTAATTCTTTGTTTTTGGAA
This sequence comes from Bacteroidota bacterium, assembly GCA_039804825.1. Lineage (GTDB taxonomy): Bacteria > Bacteroidota > Bacteroidia > Flavobacteriales_D > Crocinitomicaceae > M0103. The sequence goes on along the minus strand of JBDLVK010000055.1, from coordinate 13,859 downwards.
AATGTTTGAAGCGGGTAGAAAACTCCTATGTTTTCATGTTCATAGAAATTGGATAATTCTATAGAACCTGAAGTGTAAGCAATTTTTTGAGTTGTTGGTAATTGTTGTAGAATCAGCGTAATTGCATCATCGCTAACGCAAACAAGTATTAAATCAGCTTCAACATCTGAAATATGTTCAACCGATTCGGATTTCCAGCGATTGGCAAAAGCTGCTGCTTCATTTTTATTACGACCATTTACAGAAGCGATTCGAATTCCTTGGTCAAAAAAAGAATTCCCGAGATGAAAAGCCACGTTACCTGTTCCAATGATGGAAATCGATTGTATACCTTTCATCTCGGGAATGTTTATTTATTATTTACCGTGACATTGTTTGTATTTCTTGCCACTTCCACAAGGACAAGGGTCATTACGTCCAATTTTCGGGTCAGCAACAACAGGTTGAGTTTTCTCGGGCTGTTGCATTGAGTTTTGAATTGCTTGTTGGTAACCATCGCTTCCTGAGAATTTCGGTGCCGAAGTTGAAGAAGTGTTTGATCCACCACCTTGATTCACTTGTGCTTTATCGTAGTTGTGCTGATGCGTTACTTCTTTGTTTGTGCTTTCAACTTCTTGAACCAATGGCAAATCTAATTTCATCAACAATTCAATTGCTTCACCATTCAAACGAGACAACATTGCCTTGAACAATTCGAATGATTCTAACTTGTAGACCAACAATGGATCTTTTTGTTCGTATTGAGCATTGTTCACTGCCGAGCGTAAATCATCCATTTCACGAAGATGCTCTTTCCACTCATTATCAATCATTCCCAGAATAATATTTTTCTCGAACGATTTCGTGATTTCTTTACCTTCAGATTCGTAAGCATCTTTAAGGTTGATTACCATGCGTACTTCGCGACGTCCATCCGTCAACGGGAAGACAATGTTTTGATACTGATCTGACATTGTTTCGTAAACATGTTTGATTTGAGGGAACGCTTTGTGTGCAATCTTCTCATTTTTACGCATGTATTGTTCGAACATTGAGTTATACACTCGTTCAACCAAGTCTTGACGATCAATTGTTTTGTATTCTTCTTGAGAAACAGGCGATTCAATTCCAATTAAACGAATCAAATCCAATTCAAATGATTCAAAGTCATCTTTTGTATGAGCGAAAACTGTTGTTTCACACACATCGTAGAACATGTTGTCGATGTCTAAATCTAAACGATCACCGTAAAGTGCATTTTTACGTTTTTTGTAAATTGCTTTACGCTGTGCATTCATAACGTCATCATATTCTAACAAACGTTTACGAACACCGAAGTTATTTTCCTCTACTTTTTTCTGAGCGCGCTCAATCGATTTAGAAACCATACTGTGTGTAATGACTTCTCCCTCTTTCAAGCCCATTCTGTCCATTAGCTTAGCAATACGCTCTGAACCAAATTTACGCATCAAGTCATCTTCCAATGAAACGAAGAATTGAGATGAACCTGGATCTCCTTGACGACCAGAACGACCTCTTAACTGACGGTCAACACGACGAGAATCATGACGTTCTGTACCAATAATTGCCAAACCTCCAGCTTCTTTAACGCCTTCACCAAGTTTAATATCGGTACCACGACCAGCCATGTTTGTTGCAATTGTAACAGCCCCTGCTTTACCAGCATCGGCAACAATTTCCGCCTCACGTTGGTGATGTTTAGCGTTCAATACTTGATGCTTAATTCCTCTTCGTGTTAGTAATGCACTCAAATATTCTGAGATTTCAACTGTTGTTGTACCAACCAATACTGGTCGACCTTCTGCAACTAATTTTTCCGTTTCATTGATAACAGCATCGAATTTCTCACGTGCTGTTTTGAAAACCAAATCATTTTGATCGATACGAACAGCAGGTTTATTAGTTGGAACAACAATTACTTCTAAATTGTAGATATCCCAGAATTCTTTTGCTTCCGTTTCTGCCGTACCAGTCATACCACAAAGCTTGTGGTACATTCTAAAGTAATTTTGAAGTGTAATCGTGGCGTAAGTTTGCGTTGCAGCTTCTACTTGAACATTTTCTTTCGCCTCAATCGCTTGGTGTAAACCATCTGAGTAACGACGGCCTTCCATGATTCGTCCTGTTTGCTCATCAACGATTTTCACTTTACCATCTAAAATCACATACTCGTTTTCAATTTCGAATAGGGTATATGCTTTTAACAATTGGTTAATCGAGTGAATACGCTCTGATTTAATACTATAATCGCGAACTAATGCATCTTTACGTTCTAAGAATGTCTCTTTATCTAAGCCTTCTTTTTGTAATTTTGCAATTTCAGAACCAATATCTGGCATTACATAGAAATCACGCTCGTCATTTCCTGAGATTAAGTCAATTCCTTTGCTCGTTAATTCTATTGTGTTATTTTTCTCATCAATCACAAAGAACAGCTCAACATCGATTTTCTTCATATGCTTTCCTTGTTCCTGCATATAGAAGTTCTCCGTTTTTTGTAAATGAGCTTTAATTCCCGGTTCAGATAAATACTTAATTAATTCTTTGTTTTTTGGTAAACCACGATGAGCGCGAAGTAAGGCAATTCCACCTTCTTCAATCATTTTCTTTGCATCTTGACCAGCGTCAACAGTTCCATTGATTGCAACTAAAAGGCGCTTTGCATCGGCTAAACATTGGTTTACATATGTTTTTTGTGCTGAAACAATGCGTTCAACTCGTGGTTTTAATTCGTAGAATTCATGTTCGTCTCCACGAGGCGTTGGACCAGAAATAATTAAAGGTGTACGCGCATCATCGATCAAAACTGAATCGACCTCATCGACAATAGCAAAATGGTGTTTTTGTTGCACTAATTCCTCAACTGCTCCTGCCATGTTGTCACGTAAATAATCGAAACCAAATTCATTGTTTGTACCGAATGTGATATCGGCTAAATATGCTTGACGTCTTTCTTCAGAGTTAGGACGATGTTTATCGATACAATCTACTTTTAACCCATGGAATTGGTACAGAGGTCCCATCCATTCAGAGTCACGTTTTGCCAAGTAATCATTCACCGTTACAACGTGAACACCTTTCCCAGAAAGCGCATTTAAGTAAACTGGAAGTGTCGCAACCAAGGTTTTACCTTCTCCCGTTTGCATCTCAGCGATGTTTCCACCGTGAAGAACAGCACCTCCCATTAATTGAACATCGTAGTGAACCATGCTCCATTTTACATCAGCTCCTGCAGCTGTCCATGCGTTGTGCCAGATTGCTTTGTCGCCTTCGATCGTAATTCCGTCTTTCTTCGCTGCTAAATCGCGGTCAAATTGCTGAGCAGTAACTGTTAATTGTCCGTTTTCAGCCCAACGACGTGCCGTTTCCTTCACAACTGCAAATGCTTCTGGAAGAATATCTTTTAGCACTTCTTCAATCTTCTCATCAATCGCTTTTGATAATTTATCAATTTTTTCGAAGATGGCTTCTTTCTCATGAATTGGCGTTGATATGTCAGAACCAAGTTTTGTTAAACTTGCTAACTCATCCTCCAAAGGTTGAGTAGTGGTTTTTACTAATGCTTGAAACGATGCAGTCTTTGCACGTAATTCGTTATCTGATATTGTTCTGAATGAATTAAAAAATTCGTTTGCTTTATCAATAATTGGTTGGTATTCTTTGCGATCTTTCGCTGATTTGTCACCAAATAATTTCTTTAAAATTCCTGCTATCATCTGAGGTTGTTTGTATTTTTTAAAAGCTCCAAATCTAATGAAAAAATGAAGTTTTTATGTATAAATATTCTTAAAATTTCGCTGTGACTTGTCATAAACCATTCCAAAAGCACTTTTTATGACAAAATGTCCTTTTAGAATTGTTAACAATTGTGTTTATTAAGAATCAATTCTTTGCTTTCATGTTCTGAATTTCATAGTATCTTTGCACCATGCATGAAATGATTTTGATACTTGATTTTGGTTCGCAATACACCCAATTAATTGCGCGCCGTGTTAGAGAGATGAATGTCTACTGTGAAATTCATCCGTGGAACAAATGTCCGGAGTTAACGCCGAATATTAAAGGTGTAATTTTATCAGGAAGTCCTTTTTCAGTAAGAGATGAAGCGTCACCAAAACCGAATTTAGATGCCATCAAAGGAAAACTTCCACTGCTTGGTGTTTGTTTTGGTGCACAATATTTATCACACAATTTTGGTGGTGAAGTAATGCCTTCGAATACACGTGAATATGGACGCGCACATTTGTCGTATGTGGATCATTCGAATGTATTGACTAAAGGTATGTCTGATGGGTCTCAAGTATGGATGTCACATGGTGACACGATTAAAAAGATTCCTTCAAATTATAAAATTATTGCAAGCACAAGTGATGTTGAAGTTGCTGGTTACCAAGTGGAAGGAGAGGAGACATTTGGGATTCAATTTCACCCAGAGGTTTATCACTCGTTGGAAGGAGCTATTTTGTTGAAGAACTTTATTGCCAATGTTTGTCACTGTAAACAAGATTGGACACCAGATTCATTTGTTGAAGAAACTGTTTCGAAATTAAAGGCGCAAATTGGTGACGACAAAGTGATACTAGGTTTGTCTGGAGGTGTTGATTCTTCAGTTGCTGCTGTTCTTTTGAATAAAGCAATTGGTTCTAATCTTCACTGTATTTTCGTAGATAATGGATTGTTGCGTAAAAATGAATTCGCACAAGTATTGGATTCATATAAACATATGGGCTTGAATGTGAAAGGTGTGGATGCATCTGCAAAATTCTATGAAGCATTGTCAGGATTAACTGATCCCGAATTAAAACGTAAGGCAATCGGACGTGTGTTTATCGAAGTGTTTGATGAAGAATCAAAATTGGTTGAAAATGCAAAATGGCTTGGACAAGGAACGATTTACCCAGATGTGATTGAATCTGTTTCTGTAAATGGAGGACCTTCTCAAACGATTAAGTCGCATCACAATGTCGGTGGATTGCCAGATTATATGAAATTACAAGTCGTTGAACCATTACGTTTACTTTTTAAAGATGAAGTAAGACGAATTGGTCGTTCAATGAACATCGATGAGGCCTTGCTTGGACGTCATCCTTTCCCAGGACCAGGACTTGGAATTCGAATCTTAGGTGAAGTTACAGCTGAAAAAGTGCGTATTTTACAAGAAGTGGATTCAATTTTCATCAATGGATTGAAAGAAGACGGATTGTATGATGATGTTTGGCAAGCGGGGGCTATTTTCTTACCGATTCAATCAGTAGGAGTAATGGGTGATGAACGTACGTATGAAAATGCAGTTGCATTGCGTGCGGTAACCTCAACAGATGGAATGACGGCAGATTGGTGTCATTTACCCTATGAATTCTTAGCAAAAATATCTAATCGTATAATCAATCAGGTGAAAGGAATTAACCGAGTTACCTATGATATCAGTTCGAAACCACCAGCAACGATTGAATGGGAATAAATGAATGGCATATTGCTTGCTAACAAGGATAAAAATTATCACATGAAGAATTGGCTTATAGTACTTTTAACGTTTGTTTCGTTTGGGAGTTTTGCACAACCAGAAAACGCGACTACTGAAGTTGTGAATGGTAAGAAATACTATGTTCATATCGTTCAAGACGGAAATACTTTATATGGTATTCATAATTTATATAATGTAAGTGTTGAAGAGATTATTAAGCAAAATCCTGGTACTGAAAAGGGAGTGGTTGAGGGACAAAAACTCTTGATTCCAATTCAGCTAAAAACTGTTATTCACGAAGTTGCAAGTAAAGAAACCCTTTATGGAATAGCTAAAAAATATGGTGTAACAACTGATGTAATTATTCAAGCAAATCCTGGTGTTGAAAATGGAGTTAAAGTAGGGCAAAAGCTTACGATTCCTGGTGTTGAACCTACATTTGTAAGTAAAACCCAAACTTTTTCTACTGTAACAACAACCACAGTAACGAAAGACTCAACGACTAGTGCCGCACCAAAATATATTGTTTCGTTCTCTGATACAATAATCAACCACGTGGTGCTGGATCATGAAACGTTGTATAGTATATCGAAACGTTTTATGGTTCCAGTTGAGGATTTACAGAAATTGAATGGATTGAAATCATCTAAAATAAAACCGGGTGATACAATTAAAATTCCTGTTAAAAAAGAAAAAGTAGAAAAAGTCAAAGTGCGTGAGATTGAACGCATTCAAATCAAACGAGTTGATTCTACTTTGCTTTTCCCGAAACAAAATACCTACAAAATAGCGCTTTTGTTGCCTTTCTTTTTAGATAAAGGTGAGGGAAGTAGTGAAAGTTTGACCAATTTGGCAACTGAATATTACATGGGAGCTCAATTGGCTGTTGACTCACTTGAGAAATTAGGCTTGAAAGCTCAATTTTATGTCTTCGATACGAAAAATGATACCAACTCAATTAAAAAGATTTTAGCTAAACCTGAATTTCAAGGGATGGATTTGGTGTTTGGGCCGCTTTCTCCAGATAAGGTTGATGTTGTTGCTCGTTGGTGTAAAGAAAATAAAGCAAGAATGGTTTGTCCAGTTTCTGTGAATACCAATGTTTTAAAAGGAAATCAAGTTGTATATTCTGCTGTAGCATCTGATGTGACATTGACAAGTGGTTTGGCAACCTATGTTTTGAAAAATCATGCGACAGATCAAGTGATTTTAATAAAATCTTCTTCCGACAAAGATTTAGCGATGTATGAAAGTTTTAGAAACACATTTAATACGGCAACATTTACAGGAACGAGACCAAAGTTGACTGAAGCAACGGTAGAAAATTTTACCACTTTTATGAAAAAAGGTGTCAAGGTGATTTTGGTATTTCCGACGAATGAAAAAGCATTTGCTTTGAAGTTCATGAATAATTTAAATGGTGTTTCTAGTAAATTCAATACAGAAAACATCTTTGTATTTGGAACCAAGGAATGGGTTAATTATGATGCGATTAAACCGCAATACAAAAATAAGTTTCACTACACATTTGCCAGTCCTTCCGATTTGAATTATAAATACGATCAAACTGAAAAATTACATTTGAAATACCGTTCGAAATACAACGCAGATATGACCAAAATGGCTGTTCAAGGATTTGATGTGACGTTTTATTTTTGTTCGAATTTGTTATTGGGCAAGAAGAACAATAATATGGTTATGAATGAATACGAAATGAAGCAGCGTACAACAGATAGTGGTTACGAAAATGTAAATAGTTTCATTTTGCGTCAAAGTGATTATGAAATAGTCAATCTTGAACAAGAATAATGACAAAAGAATTTATTGCTGAAGAATTTGCGCAATTACAGGGTAGAATCTGTGATCGATTAGAAAAAATTGATGGACTTGCTCAGTTTGGTCAAGATATCTGGGAGCGAGAAGAAGGTGGCGGTGGTCGCACGCGAATTATTCAAAACGGTGGTGTAATTGAAAAGGGTGGAGTTGCTTTTTCAAAAGTTTTTGGACTAGTTTCAGATGTAATGAAAAAACAATTGAACCTAGATGGTGATGATTTTTTCGTAACAGGTGTTTCCATTGTTTTGCATCCTTTGAACCCGCATGTTCCAATTATTCACATGAATGTGCGTTATTTTGAATTGAATACAGGCGTATTTTGGTTTGGCGGTGGTATTGATTTAACTCCGCATTACATTATTCCTGACCAAGCAACTCAATTTCATCAAGGATTAAAAGCTATATGTGATCGATATAATTCAATTTTCTATCCAAAATTTAAAGAGTGGGCCGATGATTACTTCTATATTCCACATCGCAATGAAACCAGAGGGATTGGCGGAATATTTTTTGATCATCAAGATGAAAAATCGGGCATTTCAAAAGAAGAATTATTCAAGTTTTGTCTAGAGTTAGGTGACAATTTTTCTGCCTTGTATGAACAGCAAGTGCTTCAGGGTAAAAATATCGTAGTGTCAGAACAAGATTTGAAATGGAGAAATATTCGCCGTGGACGTTATGTTGAGTTCAATTTGGTGAATGATCGTGGAACGAAATTCGGTTTGTTATCAGGAGGTAGAACTGAATCAATCTTAATGAGTTTACCTGCAGATGCTTCATGGGAATACCAATACCTTCCAAAATCTGATAAAGAAAAGCTGACGTTAGCCTCTTTAAAAAAAGGAATTAACTATATATTGTAGTTGGATTTAAGTAAAACTACTTAGTTTATATTCTGTGTTATATTGTATTTCTAATCTTTTATACAAGAAATTTACCTTCCATTATTTGATTATCCACACTTTTGAAATGATAAGTGGGAGATGAACAATATTCAATAACTTATCAACAATATACAATGGTAGAGATTTTTGGGCAACTTATTATTTAAATTTGCGTCTGAAATCTACCAGACTTTATTGCAGGGTTTTAAGTTAAATCCGAACACAATTATCTAATTGTACAAACCATTCTACATGATTAATTGCGCATTGAGATGTGCATTGTATTTGAGTTTTTATTCAGCATTGCTGAGCTTAATAATGTAGAAAATGAAGGTTATTATTACTTCTTTATTTATTGTTTGCTTATCGAGTTTTGGTTTTTCACAACTTAAAAATGAAAGCAAAATTGTCGAAAGCCGTGGCCAAGAATGGTATACCCGTATGCAAACAGATGCGCCAGATTTACTGGTTTTATTTGATAAATATCTAACATACGGTTTCAATATTCGAAATGTCAGTGAGGGCAAATATGCTGAATTTGAACCGATGGAATTCATTCCTCTGAATAATAAAAATGCCGGAACGGTAACAGTTGCTGAGTTTTTAGCTGACGTGGAATCATCTGATTTTAACCCCCTAGATTATAATTTCTTTCCAACAATGGAGGCACAAGTCTATAAGTTGAAAGGAGTAAACAAAATCATTTACATTTTACCACAAGACGTAATTCTTGCTAAATAATCGTTCAGACCATAGATTTATGAAAAGTATAATTACACGCATTTTAATCCTTTTGCCAATCTTGTTTTTTGGCAGAGCCATGGCTCAAACATATACCATGACCAATGGTTCTATTTCTGCATGTTCAGGGACATTTTATGATCCAGGAGGCACAGGTACTTATGGTAATAATCAAACGTTTGTTTACACAATTTGTCCTTCTGCGCCTGGAGCAAAGGTGATTGTTAATTTCACAACCTTTGATTTAGAAAATAGTTATGATTTTCTTCAGGTTTATGATGGTAATAGTACGGCAGCTCCTTCGTTGGGAACGTATACAGGTTCAGCTGGCCCAGGAATAGCAACAGCTTCTGTTTCAAATGCAACAGGTTGTCTAACCTTTCGATTTACTTCAGATGGTAGTGTTACTTATTCAGGATGGGTTGCTTCAATAGCTTGTTCTGTTCCTTGTCAAACGATTACTGCAAACTTAACAAGCACAACTCCTGCAGCAGCGTCAGGAATTGTGAAAATTTGTCAAGGAGGCTCAGTTTCATTTACTGGGTCAGGAACCTTCAGTGGAAGTAGTACAGGAGCAGTTTATACATGGAATTTTGGAGATGGAACAACTGGAACGGGGACAACAGTTTCTCACACTTATCCAACTGCGGGAAGCTACCAAGCAAGTTTATCTATTAGCGTTGGGGGGTGTACCAATAATAATTCCGCAACAGTTATTATTCAAGTTTCAACAACACCAACAATTACAACTACTTCGACACCAACATCAATTTGTTTGGGCCAATCAGCTAATTTATCTTCTGTAGTAACAATGACCCCTTATGTTCCTAACTGTACACCACCAGTTTCGGGAACAACGTTTTTACCTGATGGTTCTGGAGTTTCTTATTCAACAGCCATCGCTGTGAACTGTTTCAACGCAAGTCAAACTATTACAGCAGCATCAAATTTCTCAAATGTTTGTTTGACAATGGAGCATTCGTATTTGGGGGATTTAAATATCGTGTTGATTTGTCCTAATGGTCAGTCAATGATTCTAAAATCCTACGCAAATGGAGGAAACGGAACATATCTTGGTTCTCCTTTAGATGATCCTGCAACTGGACCAGGGACAGGTGCTACGTATTGTTTTACTCCAACAGCAACTACTTTGTTGGTGAATGGAGGAACAGTTACTGCTGGTTCACCTGCAAGTAATTCGATTGCTCCTGGAAATTATATGCCAACGAATCCTTTTACAAACTTAATAGGTTGTCCTTTAAATGGAAACTGGACAATTCAAGTAACAGATAATTTAGGTGCAGATAATGGTTATATTTTTAACTGGGATGTGAATTTTACAGTGGCTGCGGCTGCCGGAGGTTTTACACCAACAATTGCTTCTCAAGGTTGGACGCCAGCGACTGGTTTAACTTCGACAGGAACAACAACTGCGACGGTTACGCCAACAGCAACAGGTTCACAATGTTACAATTATTTTGTAACAGATAATTTTGGATGTACGTACAACCATGTTCAGTGTGTAACAGTAAATCCGAATACACCAGTTAACGCAGGAGCCGATGTAACAATTTGTACTGGTGGTTCAACGACATTAACTGCTTCTGGTGCTACAACTTATACATGGTCTCCAGCTACAGGACTAAGCGCTACAACTGGAGCTTCAGTTACTGCAACACCAGCAGCTACAACAACATATACAGTTACAGGTACGAGTGCTTCAGGATGTGTTACAACCGATCAAGTGATTGTGACAGTTTCTGCTCCTCCTACTGTAAATGCTGGTGTGGATCAAGTAGTTTGTGCTGGTGGTTCTGCAACATTAACAGCAACTGGTGCAACAACTTATACTTGGTCGCCATCAACTGGTTTGAGTGCAACAACAGGAGCAACCGTTACAGCAACTCCAGCTGCAACAATTACTTATACAGTAACTGGAACAACGGCCGGTTGTACAGCAACAGATCAAGTAATTGTAACGGTGAATCCAGTGGCAACGGTTAATGCGAATATTGATCAAACGGTTTGCTCAGGTGGAACAGTTACTTTAGCAGGAACAGTTGGAGGAAGTGCAACTTCAGGAACATGGTCTGCACCATCGGGAACATTCGCAAATGCATCAAGTTTAACATCAACTTACACACCAACAATTACGAGTGGTACAGTTACTTTAACTTTAACATCGAATGATCCATCTGGACCTTGTCCGGCAGTATCGGATATTATGATTATAACTGTTAATCCATTACCAATTGTAAATGCTGGGACAGATGTATCAATTTGTACAGGTGGTTCAACGGTATTAACGGCATCGGGTGCGACAACTTATTCTTGGGCTCCTGGAGCACAAACAACAGCATCAATAACAGTAAGTCCAACTGCAACAACAACTTATACGGTAACAGGAACAACTGCTGGATGTACTTCGACAGATCAAGTTGTTGTTACTGTGAATCCATTGCCTACAGTTAATGCTGGAGTGGATCAATCGATTTGTATTGGAGCTTCTGTCACTTTAACAGGTTCAGGAGCAGCTACATATACTTGGAACAATGGCGTAACAAATGGAGTTGCATTTGCTCCAACTGCGACAACAACTTACACGATTACGGGTACCAATGTAAATGGATGCGTTAACACTGATCAAGTAATTGTTACGGTCAATCCACTTCCAACTGTAAATGCAGGTGTTGACCAAACAGTTTGTGCAGGAGTAAATGTTACGCTTGCAGGTTCAGGAGCAGCTACATATACTTGGAACAATGGTATAACGAACGGTGTTGCATTTTCCCCATCAACAACAACAACTTATACAGTTACTGGAACAGATGTTAACGGATGTGTGAATACAGATCAAGTGTTAGTTACAGTTAATCCAATTCCTGTTGTTAATGCAGGTGCAGATGTGTCAATTTGTATTGGAGGATCAACCACATTAACAGCTTCAGGTGCAACAACCTATTCTTGGTCACCAGGCGGACAAACGACGTCATCAATAACGGTAAGTCCTGCCGCAACAACAACTTATACGGTGATTGGAACAAGTTTAGGCTGTTCGGCTTCCGATTTGGTAACGGTTACGATTTTATCGAATGCAGCAATAAATGCAGGTGCGGATGTGTCAATTTGTACAGGTGCATCATCAACATTAACTGCAACAGGTGGAGTAACATACAATTGGAACAATGGTTTAGGAACGGGGAATGGACTCTCTATTTCTCCAGCATCAACAACTACTTATACTGTAATTGGGACTGATGCTAATGGATGTATAGGAACGGATGCTGTCACAATAACAGTAAATCCGCTACCAACAGTCAATGCAGGATTAGATCAAACAATTTGTGTTGGAGCATCAGTAACATTAAATGGTACAGGGGCAGCAACGTATTCTTGGGACAATAGTGTTACAAATGGAGTAGCCTTTGCTCCATCCGCATCAACAACTTATACAGTAACAGGAACAACTGCCGCTGGTTGTATCAATACAGATCAAGTCGTTGTAACTGTTAATCCTTTACCATCAGTAAATGCTGGGGTAGATCAAACAATTTGTGCAGGTGCGTCAGTAACTTTAAATGGTTCAGGAGCAGCAACGTATTCATGGAATAATGGTATTACTAATGGAGTGGCATTTACTCCGGCAGCTACGACAACATACACACTGACAGGTACTTCTGCTTCAGGTTGTATCAATACGGACCAAGTAGTTGTAACGGTTAATCCTCTTCCTTCAGTAAACGCAGGAGTTGATCAATCAATTTGTATCGGAGCTTCAGTTGTGTTAGCAGGTTCGGGAGCAACGTCTTATACTTGGAATAATGGAGTTACAAATGGAGTAGCATTTGCTCCTGTCGCAACAACAACCTATACGGTAACAGGTACAGATGCAAACGGGTGTATCAATACCGACCTAGTCCTTGTAACTGTAAATCCATTACCAATTGTAAATGCAGGAGCTGATCAAACGGTTTGTGCAGGAACAGCAGTAACATTGACGGCAACGGGTGCTTCGACATACTCATGGACAGGAGGAATTACCAATGGAGTAGCCTTCACACCATCAGCAACAACAACCTATACAGTAACAGGAACAACAGCAGCAGGTTGTACAGCAACAGATGCAGTGTTGGTGACTGTTAATCCATTGCCGATTGTCAATGCAGGAGTGGATCAAACAGTTTGTGCAGGAACAGCGGTTACTTTGAACGGTTCAGGTGCAGCAACTTATTCATGGACAGGAGGTATTACCAATGGAGTAGCCTTCACACCAGCTGCAACAACAACGTATACAGTAACAGGAACAACAGCAGCAGGTTGTACAGCAACAGATGCCGTTTTAGTGACTGTGAACCCATTACCAATCGTGAATGCAGGAGCAGATCAAACAGTTTGTGCAGGAACAGGAGTTACCTTAACAGCAACAGGAGCAGCAACGTATTCTTGGAGTAATGGTGTAACGAATGGAGTAGGCTTTACTCCAGTAGTAGGAACAGTAACGTATACCATAACAGGAACAACGGCAGCAGGATGTACAGCCACAGATCAAGTGACAGTAACCGTTAACCCAATGCCAGTTCCAGTAATCAATGGACCAACAAGTTATTGTTCAGGATATACAGCGACTTTGGGAACGAATGTACCATATACAACATATGCCTGGTCAACAGGAGCGGGTACACCAACAATCAATGCAACGATTGCCAATAACCCAATTACTGTAACGGTAACCAATGGTTTTGGCTGTAGTGCAACATCACCGAGTGTAACTTTAACAGAGAATGCAGTAATCACAGCTAACTTCACAGTAACCATCTGTCAAGGACAATCAGCCTTGATTCATGGAGTAAGTCAAAGTGTAGCAGGTTTGTATTCTCAAACATATACCACACCATCGGGATGTGATAGTGTATCGAATGTTACCTTGGTTGTCA
>JBDLVK010000054.1:0-22871 GCA_039804825.1 Bacteroidota bacterium | reverse complement strand
GGTTTACGGTGTGACAAACTATCCATGACCTCCATCAACTCTACCGTTTTTTTACGCGGTAATTTTTCCTGTTGTGTATCTGTTAATTGCTTCGCGCACGAAAACAAAAAGAGCATTGACACCGCAAGGCTAAAGAAATTAATAGTTCGGATCATAGTACTCTTTCTTTTCAATTTTCTTATCAAGGTTCTTATTTGTTGAGCCTAATTCTTTTGCTTTCAACCAGAATTCAAGCGCTTTTTCCTTGTTTCCTGTTTTAAAATAGGCGTCACCCATGTGTTCAACGACAATTTTATCAGAAGGTTGTGATTTATATGCTTTTTCGAACAAGGTCATAGCATCCGCGTACTTTCCTTGTTGAAAGAGAATGAATCCTTTCGTATCTACAAAATGAGCTGTTTCACCAGAACCAACGATTGATTCTATCAATTCCAAGGCGTGTTCAAGGTCAATTTTTGCAAGCGCTAAACGATAAGCATAATTGTTACGCAACAAACTAGAGGCAGGATCCAAAACCAAAGCCTTCTCATAATTTTCCTTTCCAAGATCGTTTTTCTTTTGGTAGAAATAGGCTTCACCCAATTGCCCAAACATTTCAGCTTCCATTTCTTTATCATTCGCCACTAGATCTTTTCCAGCTTCTAGAATGGCAATGGCATCTTCGTAGCGTTTTGTTTGAACTGCTCCGACTCCATTCAACAAGTACACCGTCGCGATAGAAGGAAAATATTCCAAACATTCTTTACTGTCTTGATACAACTCCTCAAACTTCGCATCTTGGTATTCCATGATTAAAATCTGGTTCCAAATCGGGTATTGCTTTTTGTCGTATTTAAGAGCTTCTTTGTATGAAATCAATGCTTCTTCCTCCTTTTCTGCACGCAACATGTAATCACCACGAATGGAATGTGCTTTTGCTTCTTCAGGATGTTGTTGTACCACTAAATCTACCAACTCGTATACTTCAGGATCGATTTTGTAGCTCGTTTCGTGAATGTTAATCAAGATTTTCATCTTTGTATCGATATCGACATCCTCACAAACAAACGCTTTTTTCAATTCAGCATACGCTTCTTTCTGTTTCTTTTGTTGACGGTAAATATCAGCCATTGCCAAATGCGCACGTCCATTTTCAGGCGAAGCAAGTGTCAATTTTTCTAACATTTCAATGGCCTTTTTTTCTTGACCAGTTTGAAAATAATAATCAACCAAGGTTGCTAATAAGTTTGGATCTTCCGGGAATTGTTTGCGCATTGCTTCAATTTCCTGAATACCTTTTTCAGCTTGTTTAATTTGAACGTATAAGTTGAATTTCTGAATTGTTAAATCTGGATGTTTCCCAATTTGCTCTTCTGTACGATCTAATGCCTTAATCGCTTCGGCAGTTTTACCCTCCTTCATCAAACATTCAGCATAACCATAAAGCCATTCCACATTACGTGGTTCGCTTTTCACCAATTTTTCGAAGTTTTTAAGCGATTCCGCATAATTTCCACGCTCGAAATACATGTAAGCTAATTCCTGTGTGTACCAAATGTTTTTCGGATCGAGTTCGGCAGCTTTTTTAATATACTCCGCTGATTTCGTTTGATCGTCTTTCATCAAGTACAATTCCGACAAGGCATAATAAACGGCATCATCATTTTGCTTGATCAACAAACACGATTCAAACTGAGCAATGGCTTCTGTTACTTGTCCACGTGCTTTCAAACGAACACCTTCATGGAACTTTTCAATGTACGGATAATCCGCCGCTGAAAAGACTTTGTCGTCTTTTTTTGCATTTTTGGTCGACTTACACGCTACCAACGTCAGGCAAGAAACAACAGCTATGTACGTTAAAAATCTCATTCGTTAATGGTTGAAAAATCGCCCAAGCTCAAATCTCGTGCCGAACCAACATACGCAGCATTCGAACCTATCATTGAATTGGCCAATACAGCATTTGCTACTTCCGAATTTTGTTGAATGTTCGTATTTGAAACAACTGCATTAAAAATGCGAGATCCTTTTCCAATTGACACGTGCGGACCCACAACAGAATTCTCAACAACCACATTTTCACCAATGTAACACGGAGGAATAATCACTGAATCAATGATTTCAGCTGTTTCACTCACCATTTTCACATTTTTCTCAAAATCGTATTCCAATACGCGCTGATTGGTGTGAACAGTAACTTCTTTGTTTCCGCAATCCAACCATTCAATTACTTCTCCGGGTTTGAATTTGTAACCAGCTTCTGTCAAACGACGTAATCCATCTGGCAATTGGTATTCGCCACCTTTGATAATGTCGTTGTCAATTAAATATTCCAATTCTTGACGTAAACGAGCACCATCTTTGAAATAGTAAATCCCAATCATTGCCAAATCGGAAACAAATTCCTTTGGTTTTTCAACGAAGTCAATGATTTCTCCTTGCTCATTCATTTTGATTACACCAAATGCACTTGGATCTTCAATTTGTTTCACCCACAAAATTCCATCATCGTTTGGATCGATTTTGAAATTCGCTTTGAACAAAGTATCCGCAAAGGCAACAACAACTGGACCTTCCAATTTCTCTTTCGCACACAAAACCGCATGTGCTGTTCCCAATGGTTGTTCTTGGTAATGAATCGAACCTTTCGCGCCCAATTTCGCAGCAACTTCGATTAATTCCTTTTCCACTTCTGGACCAAAATCACCAATCACAAAGGCAATTTCATCAATTTTTTCTGTGCAAACAGCTGCAATATCTTCGACCAAACGGTGAACAATCGGTTTTCCACCAACTGGCACTAATGGTTTTGGTGTTACTAATGTATGTGGGCGAAGGCGACTTCCGCGTCCCGCCATTGGAACAATTACTTTCATTTTATTCTCATTTTCAGTAGGGTGGCTTCGAGAGCCTCAGTCACCCAAGTTAATCTTAAAACGGTGGCTAAGGTGTTACAGTGAGTTTATCGAACTGTTCTCGAAGCCCCGTTTTCTATTTTCACTTCACTCCTGTGCTACCGAAACCACCGGCACCACGATCTGTTTCTGTTAATTCTTCAACTTGCGTCCATTCAGCTTGCGCCACTTCTGCAAATACCAATTGTGCAATGCGTTCACCATCTTCCACCACAAATGTTTCATTGGAAAGATTGATTAAAATCACACCAACTTCACCGCGGTAATCTGCGTCAACGGTTCCTGGTGAATTCAAAACAGTAATTCCTTTTTTCAAGGCCAAACCAGATCTTGGACGAACTTGACATTCAAATCCAACCGGGATTTCCATGAACAAACCTGTTTTTACCAAAGCACGTTCAAGTGGTTTTAATTCGATTGATTCGTCCAAATTTGCACGTACATCCATCCCAGCAGAAGCCGAAGTTTCGTAAGCTGGAAGCGCATGTTTTGAACGGTTAATAATTTTTACTTGCATTTACCTTAAAATTGACTTCAAAAATACGAAAAAAGAAAGCGTGAAAAAGACGTAAAATCAGCTAGAAATGAACAATGAAGTATTAACAAAGCCTTATGCTTTTTTGAAAGCAGATTTTTCTAAGGTGTAAACCATTCCGATGTAAACAATGATCAACATATTGTGCACGAAGAAACGTCCAAATGGTCCGCGTAAATCCAATAAATAGGCGATAAAATAGAACAACAAAGCAACGCCTAAATACAAAAAGAATTTGCGCAAATTGTACTTGATTGGATAATATTTTTGTCCCAAATAATAAGATAAAACCATTTGCAAAGCATAAACTATCATTGTTGCCCACGCACTTGCCATGTAACCGTAGGTTGGAATAAACAACATATTGATCACCAAGGTTGTGATTGCTCCAATAATTGCAATGTATGCACCGAATTTTGTTTGTCCACTGAGTTTATACCAAATACTTTGATTGAAATAAATCCCTAAAAATACATTGGCGAGTAGCAGAATTGGAACCACTTTTAATCCAACATAATACGCTTCGTTGCGAATAAATAATTTGAAAATATCGATGTTCAATGAAACCACTAAGAAGACCAAACAAACCATCGCAATGAAGAAATTCATCACTTTCGCATAGACTTTATTTTTCTCATCGCTTTTCATTTGAGCAAAGAAAAACGGCTCTGCTGCGTAACGATAAGCTTGCAACAAAATCGTGACGAGCATGGCCAATTTGTAACAGGCACTGTAGATTCCAACTTGTGCTTCTGCGTATTTCAGCGAGGCGACAGTGGTTCCGTCGTATAAAATATGCTTGAGTAAAATTCGGTCAATTGTTTCGTTGATAATTCCTGCAAAACCAGCAATAACAAGCGGAATCGCATAAATTCCCATTTCCTTTGCCAATTGCATATCGAAATTTAGCCGCAGGTTCAAGAAATGCTTGTAGAGCAAAATTGGTTTCACCAAGGAAGCAAATAAATTCGCGAAAAGGATGAATAATACACCGTCTTCAGGTGGTGAATAAATTACGCCTGCTTCGATTAAACTTGGATCACTCGGTTGTGGATTAAACACCACCAACATCAAAAACAAGTTTAAACCAATGTTCATTGCAATCGATGCAAATTGAATCGACGCAAATTGTTTTGCTTTATTTTCGGCTCGGAGTTTAGCCAGCGGAAGTGCTGTTATTGCATCGATGCACACAATTGCTCCCAACAAAATAATGTATTCAGGATGATCCGAGAAAAGGAGTAAATCTGCTATACTTTGGTTGAAAAAAAGTAGAACAATAAAAAACAGAAGATTAATTCCGATTACTGTTAAAAAGCCATTCAAGAATACTTTGTCTTTATCGTCTTTGTCTTGCAGAAAACGAAAGAAAGCTGTTTCCATCCCAAAGGTCAAGAAAACAACCAAAAATGCAACCCACGCATACAATTCAGAGACAACTCCATAATCTGATGGCTCAGCAAATACGCTTGTATAAAGCGGAACTAACAGATAATTCAATAACCTGCCTACGATGCTCGAAAGTCCGTAAACAGCAGTTTGACCCAATAATTTTTTTATTGGGTTTGACATTAAGCTCTGAAATTAGGTTTACGTTTTTCTAAGAATGCAGTTGTTCCTTCTTTGAAATCTTTCGTTCCAAAACATTTTCCGAATTCTTCAATTTCAACGTCGTAACCATTTACACCATCTTCGAAATTTGCATTGATTGCACGAATAGCAGATGCGATTGCAGTTGCTGAATTGTTCAATATTTTAGCAGCAATTTCTTCCGCTTTTGCCATTAACTCTTCTGGTTCAACAACATAGTTTACCAAGCCCCAAGACAATGCCTCGTCCGCTTTGATCATTCCAGCTGTAAACACCATTTCGTTTGCTTTGCCTTTTCCAACCAATTGCGCCAAACGTTGTGTTCCTCCGTATCCTGGAATTACTCCCAACGAAACTTCAGGTAAACCCATTCGTGCATTTGTTGAAGCGATACGAATATGTGAAGCCATTGCTAATTCCAGTCCACCACCAAGCGCAAAACCGTTAACAGCAGCAATTACTGGAGTTGAAAGATTTTCTAAGAAGGTGAATAATGTTTTTTGTCCTTGTAAAGCCAATTCACCACCTTGAGCAATGTTGAAATCAGCAAATTCCTTAATATCAGCACCTGCAACAAATGATTTTTCACCAGAACCCGTCAAGATAATTACACCGATTGAAGAATCTTCATCACCTGCAGCCAATGCACGGTGTAACTCGTCGATCGTTTCTTTGTTCAATGCATTCAATTGTGCCGGACGATTAATCGTAATTTTTAAAACTTGTCCGTTTTGTTCAGAGATGATATTGTTGTACATATTCAATTCGTTTTGATGCGTAAATATAGAAAAATGTCGTCAAAGTAGGGACAAGTCGCGACTTGTCCGTACGTGAGCCATTTCCTTAATTATTTCTTTCGTAATTTTTTATAAATTTTAATCCCAATCATCAAACCAATAGCAACAGCGAAAAACCCAACTGTTCCTTTGATCCAATTCATGGTTCCTTGCATTTCGACTAAGAAAACAATTGCTACAAGTGCTAAGGTTGCCACTTCATTCCACATGCGTAAACCATTCGATTTCCATTTAAACACACCGCTTTTGAGGTCGAACATAATTTTTTGACACACAAAGTGATAGATCAGCAATAATCCAACAAAGGACAATTTAATGTGCATCCATGGCTGATGGAGCAAAGCTGGATTTAAAAACAGCATCCATGTACCAAACAAAATGGTTAATACCATAGCCGGAGTGGTGATAATCCACCATAACTTTTTCTCCATTTCAACAAACTGAGTTGATAGAATTTGTTTTTCTACCTCCGTTTTGGCTTGTGCTTCTGTATGATAAATAAACAAGCGAACGATGTAAAATAGTCCTGCAAACCAGCTTACAACAAAAATGATGTGAAGGGATTTGACTGTTTGATACGTTTCGAATTCCATTGTACAAAGATAGAAAAAGAACATGGAGCATAGAACATTGAACATCGACTAAATACTATTAAAACAGTCCATTTTTCCGAATTCTTAAGTATCTTTGTGCCCTAAAATTAACGAAATGAGTGTTTTTGAACTTTCTGAACAAGAAATTCAGCGCAGAGAATCGCTGAATAAACTGCGCGAGTTGGGAATCAATCCTTACCCTGCAGATTTGTATCCTGTAACTGATTATGCTACAGTAATAAAGGAAAAGTTCGAAGATGGTAAGCAGGTTTGTTTAGCTGGTCGCATGATGAGTCAGCGTGACATGGGAAAAGCATCATTTGCTGAATTACAAGATTCAACAGGACGCATTCAATTGTACTTCAACCGCGATGAAATTTGTCCGGGAGAAGATAAAACACTTTACAATCAAGTGTTTAAGAAATTATTGGATTTGGGTGATTTCATCGGTGTAAAAGGTTATGTGTTCAAAACGAAAGTTGGTGAAACATCAGTGCACGTAAGTGAATTTACCTTGTTAAGTAAATCATTAAAACCGCTTCCTCTTCCAAAAACGGATGCAGAAGGAAAAGTGCACGATGCATTTACTGATCCTGAGATGCGTTACCGTCAGCGTTATGCCGATTTAGTGGTGAATCCACATGTAAAAGATATTTTTATTAAACGCACAAAGTTGTTTTCAGCAATGCGCCAGTTCTTCAACGATGCTGGTTACATGGAGGTTGAAACACCAGTTTTGCAATCAATTCCTGGTGGAGCTGCTGCTCGTCCATTCGTTACACATCACAACGCTTTGGACATTCCATTGTATATGCGTATTGCAAATGAGTTGTATTTGAAACGTTTGATTGTTGGTGGATTTGATGGCGTTTACGAATTCTCTAAAAACTTCCGCAACGAAGGAATGGATCGTACACACAATCCTGAGTTCACTGCAATGGAAATTTATGTTTCGTACAAAGATTACAACTGGATGATGGAATTTACAGAACGTCTATTGGAGCATTGTGCAATTGCAGTAAACGGTTCTTCTGAAACAACATTCGGTGAGCATAAAATTAACTTCAAAGCGCCATACAAACGTGTAACAATGCGTCAATCCATTATTGATTTCACAGGATTTGATATCGCTGGAAAATCGGAAGATGAATTGCGTGCTGCCGCAAAAGGAATGGGAATCGCTGTTGATGAAACAATGGGGAAAGGGAAATTAATCGATGAGATTTTTGGTGAAAAATGTGAGGGAAATTACATTCAGCCAACGTTCATTACTGATTATCCTAAAGAAATGTCGCCATTGTGTAAAGAACACCGCGATAATCCAGAATTGACTGAGCGTTTTGAGTTAATGGTATGTGGAAAAGAAGTAGCTAACGCTTATTCTGAGTTGAACGATCCAATTGATCAACGCGAGCGTTTTGAAGAGCAGGTGCGTTTATGTGAAAAAGGTGATGATGAAGCCGGACAATTCATTGATTATGATTTCTTGCGCTCATTGGAATATGGAATGCCGCCAACATCAGGTTTAGGAATTGGAATGGATCGTTTGATTATGTATTTAACGAACAATCCATCCATTCAAGAAGTATTGTTCTTCCCACAAATGCGTCCTGAGGTTCATGCGGTGAAAGTAGAATTAACAGAAAACGAGAAAACGATTTTCGACATCGTTGAAAGCACTGGAACAATTGACTTAAATACATTAAAAGCGAAAGCTGGTTTAAGCGGAAAACAATGGGACGTGAGCATCAAAAGTTTGACAAAACAAGGATTACTGAAAGTCACGAAAATTGGTGATGAGTTAACCGTTGAAATGGTATAAAATTCTAAGAAACCGTCCTACAAATGTGAGACGGTTTTTTTATTTTTATCGAATGTTGAAATACAGCTTTATTTTTCTTGTCGCGCTTTTTGTTGCAACAACAACGAAGGCATCGGATGTGTATAATCTGGAAGGCACCCTAGGTAAATCGAAAATTTACATGCGCTTTGAAGATTACACGGGTGATTATCCTGATGAAGAACTGCGTATTCTTGATGTGCGTTATTTTTATTCAAGTTCACTGAAAGACATTGTGCTCGAAGGAACACGCGAAGGTTCAACGTTTACCTTTTATTTTGAATTGGACGAAAATGCTTTCAAAGAGAAATTTGTAATCAACAAAGATGTTAAAGGTAACTTTTCTGGAACTTGGCAAGGGTCGAATGGTAAGACCTTAAAGGTTTTGTTGCATCCAATACAATTAAAGGGTGTTGCAAACAACTATGACCATCTTAAACTCGTTCAAGAATACAAACAAACGAATTCATTTGAATATGTGCGATCGAGTAAGTTGAAATTCAAAACTGATTCCACTACTCTATTTCAAGGAGGAAAATTCCGATGGCTAAGTGAAACACATTGTGCGACCTTTGGATTTTATTTGGATTCAACGTTCAGTCAAAAAACCCGTGATTGCGTAAATCCACGATTGGAAGAAATTCTTGTTGAAAATTCAATGAACCAGTTGACCTGTTCTTCACAATGGGAATACAGCTCAGGAACTGGTATTGAACGTTCACTTTCGTTGAATTATTTAGATAAAAATCTTTTAAGTTTCACACTTTTTGAATCTTGGTTTTGTGGTGGAGCACATCCCGATTTTGGTAAATCTTGTTATTTACTGGATTTGAATACAGGAAAAAATTATGAATTTGAAGAGTTAATTGCCTTTGATACTTCAAGTGTAGTTTATGATGAAACAAACGACAACTTCACTCAATACAATGATTATCGTTCTAACTTTTTTGCTCCGAAAATTGTCTCATTGTTACTTGAACAAGAATTGATTTCGCAGGATTATAACAGTGAAGACGACCCTTGTATGGAGTTGTACAATAGTCCTGAAAGCTGGACGTATTCTGAATGGGAATTTACCGCTGAAGGAATCGTTTTTACACCATCTGTTTTTCGTGCTGCTAGAGCGTGTGAGACAGAAACATTTTTACTCCCTTTTTCGGTTTTAAGCAAATGGAAAGTGAGCAAATTTCCGTATATCTTTCCGAATGAATAATTTAATCAGGTTATTTAAACGGGTCCGAAAAACGAACATCTGTCAAAAAAGAATGATCTGTTAGCGTTTTTAAAAACGCAACTAATGATTGCTTTTGATAAGCAGTCATATTGTAGTGCTTTGGTGTCCCACCAATTTGCCCTTCAACGGTTAAGCGATCATCCAAATTAGGATGAGGCTGAATTCCAGAATTGTAATGCTCAACCACTTCCTCTAAGGTCGAAAATCGACCATCGTGCATGTAAGGTGCTGTCATTTCAATGTTGCGCAAAGTAGGGATTTTGAATTTCCCGTTATCTGCTGGATCTCCAGTTATTGTTCCTATTCCGTTATCCGTATAATTTGCATCCAAGCCATTCACAGCCGGTTGATTTCCGAAGAAATTGACAGTAAAATGGCAATGATTACAATTAACTGTTCCGCTAAAAAACAAGTCTTTTCCATCCAATTCTAACTGCGTGAAATCGGCAAAATTATTTTCTACACCTTGATCATATTTAGATTGGTAGGAAACCATCGAATGTAGAAATTGACTCAATGCATAACTTATTCGTTGAGAACTTACTTCAGTTGTTCCGAATGCTTGTTGAAATAAACCTGGGTAATACGAAATCGATTTTACTTTTTCAACAACCTCCTCTAAGGTCATGTCCATTTCAACATGATTCTTTATCGGCTCAAGAACTTGATTTTCCATGGTTACACTTCTCAAATCCCAAAAAAAGCGAAACGAAAAGCGAGTATTAATAATTGCCATACTATTTCGAGCAGTTTGCTCATTGTACAATCCTTTGCTGAATGATGTATTGTTTGCAAATGCAAATTCTTGTTGATGGCAAGAAGAACATGACACCTTATTATTTCTTGACAATTGACGATCATAAAACAATACCCTACCCAATGTTGCTCCTGCATCTGTTATTGGATTTGAATTGCTTATCGAATTGAAAAAATTCATTGGAGACGAAGTAAATGAGGCTGGTAAAGAAATATTGCTGTAATTATAAAGAGTTGCGGGTAAAGTTGGTTCATATTTTTCAATAACCGGTGGATGGTCTTTTTTACATGAATTTAAGCTGATTGCAAAGATCACAAGAAATGCAGTAAAAACAATTCTAGATTCATTAAACGACTGCAAAAATTGAATTGGTTTCATCTCAACATGGTTTATCTTCAAATATAAAGAATAAATTTATCTCTACAAGAATAGCTTTTGCCGTCTTTATTGTTTGGTCGAACACTTTACAGCCTTAATAGCAATTTAATTGCGTTTCATTCTAACTAAACTGATTTAGTAAGAATCCAAGAATGCCAGATTTTTTATTTCCTAAATCGTTTTAGTTGTCCGTAAATTTGCGGCGGTCAACAACCTGACAATTTATGAAACCATTTCTACACTATTTAGTAATGCTCAATGCATTCGTTCTGTTTTCTACTATTTCCTTTGGTCAATGTACTGGAGGAACGCTTTCTGGAACACTTACACCAACTGCTGCGTATCAAACCGTTTCTGTGGTTAACGGCAGGTATTACAATGTGAATGTTAGTTGTGGCTCGTCCTATAATTTCACTTTTTGTTCGAATGGTGGAAGTGCAAGTTGGGATACCCAAATAACGATTTTGAATAGTACGGGAACTACAACCTTAGCTTATAACGATGACAATTGCGGATTACAATCAAACGTAAGTTATACAGCTACAAGTACGGGAACAATACGCGTTCTAATTTCTTTGTATTCGTGCAACAATGCAGGTGGAAATACAGCGACAATGGCTTACAATGCGACCATCGTTCCGATTTCTTCTGCTTTTACATTGAGTGCGATTAGTTGTAAACAAGCAACAGCAACAATTTCTGGTTCAACGGGCGGAACATTTTCATTTAATCCAGTTCCAAGTGACGGTGCTACAATCAATTCAACAACTGGAGCAATTTCCAATGGCATTCCTGGATCCACGTATACCGTACAATATACAGTTTGTGGAACATCAACAACGCATTCTGTAACCTTACAAAATACGAATTGTTGGGAACTCAATGGAAATGCACAATGGATCAGTGTTGGTGGACAAAATTGCATTCAATTAACTGCCGAAGTCAATAATCAAACAGGTTGTTCATGGGATGAAAATGTGATTAATTTCAACAATGATTTCACTTTGTCATTGGACTATTATTTTGGGAATAATATTAATGGAGCTGATGGAACAACGTTTACTTTTCAACCCAATCCTGGAGCATGTGGTACTGCTGGAGGCCAACTTGGAGCAGGCGGCATTGCTAATTCACTTGTAATTGAGTTTGATACTTACGACAATGATTTTCCTACACATGCCGTAGACATTTCTCCAGATCACATTGCTGTTGAAGTCGATGGAAATTTACTAAATAGTACGCATTTATGTGGCCCAGTTGCTGCATTACCAAGTTCAGCCAGTATTGATGATGGGTTTGTACATGCCGTGGATATTGATTGGAATGCAACTACTAAAGTTTTGACCATTTTATTTGACGGGAATGTACGTCTGACATGCAATTATGATTTTGTAACCAATGTTTTTGGAGGAGACAATACTGTTTATTGGGGCGCAACTGCTGCAACAGGTGGTTTAAACAATCAGCAGTACTTTTGTCCACAAACGGTTACTGTTTTACCGGCTGAATTAATTTCTTTTACAAGTGAATGTGAACATGAAGAATCCGTTCTAAAATGGACAACTGCATCAGAAGACCGTGTTGATTACTTCGAATTAGAGAGCACAACGAACGGATTTGTTTTTCAAACGATTGGAAAAGTAAAAGCTGCTGGGACAAGTACAGAAGTTTTAAATTATTCGCTACCAGTTGAACATTCAAATGTAAAACGCTATTTCCGAATAAAAACAGTCGACATCGATGGTCAAGAGGAAATTTCTGATTTAATTGCAGAACAATCATGTTCAACCCAAAAACTTATTGAAATCTACCGTTTTGAGAACAATGAATTGACGTTTAATTTAATGAATGAAAATTACACTTTTCAATTGTTAACAACCACTGGTCAAGCAATTAATTGTGTTACACAAGAACAAAATGGTTTAGTTGAGATTCATACCAATCAACTTTCCGCTGGAATTTATTTGTTGAATGTTTACAATACCTTGACTTCCGAACATCAAATGGTGAAAGTTTATCATACTATTCGTTAGTGAGAACCTCTTTTGATAAATTCACAGTTTAATAGTAAATGTTTTCCAGGAACTTGCGATTCTTTCAATCGATCCAATAAACGATCAACACTTTCGATTCCAATATGTCTAACAGGTTGACTCAAAGCTGAAATTGGTGGCTCCATGTAACTGAATGCCTCATTGTCGTCAAAGGAGATTAGTCGAACTGTTTTAGGAATTTCAACATTGAATTTTTTTAAAGCTGATAATGTTTTAAAGGTCGTTTTATTGTTCAACGGCAAAAAGGCATCAGCTCCTTTTTTCAATTCTTCTTGGATTGCCTTGTCAAATGCATCTTGATCTTCAGTTAAATTAATAACACTGAATTCAATATTCGCATGAGAGCATGCATTCTTCGTTCCAATTATTCGTTTCTCAATTGTTACGACGTTTTCAGAATCTGGGGCCAGTGCAACTAAGCGTTTTGGTTGTATTGAAAATTCGTTGATTAATTTTTCAGCTTGTTTTTCATTATCCACTCCAACAAAATCCGCCTGATCATCTCCTGGTCGGTCAGCAAAGACAACAGGAATATGTGTTTCATGTAAAATTGGAATTAGTTCATTGATATGATTCGCAGGTGAAATGATCATTCCATCTATTGAACGTTGAATCAACTCGCGCATCAAGGTTTTTTCCAATTCCTTGTCTTCATTCGTGTTTACAATGAAGGTATTGTAACCCTTTGCGTATAAATTCTCTTGTACCGTTTTACACAATTCTGCATAAAATGGATTCGAAATGTCTGCCAAGACTAATCCAATCGTTTTTGTTGATCCCTGACGTAAACTTTTGGCGAAAAAATTAGGGACGTAGGCTAATTCCTTTGCCTTTTCTTTGATTAAGCGCTGTTTTTCCTTACTTATATTGAACTCATCCCCTTTATCATTCAATACAAATGAAACGGTTGCTTTTGATACACCAATGCTTTTGGCAATATCCTCCAAAGAAGTTCTTTTCTCTTTCATTACGCTAATTATAGGGAATTAGTTTTTTGGTAACAAAGCAACCATTGCTTTGTATTCCGTTTTGAAATCTTTTGTACCTGTACAACCCATTGTTGTTTTGGCATTGTTAAAATGTTCAATTCGATTGCCCGGATCTGGATGTGTGCTTAAAAACTCTGGTTGTCTTGCTCCTCCCAAAGCTTGAATTTTCTCAAAAAACCCTGCTCCACCAGCAGCATTGTATTCGGTTGGACATAAATACAAAACTGATCTTTCGTCCGCTTCTGTTTCATGATTTCGCGAGAATTTCAATCCAACCAAGGCGGCGGTGACTTGCTTTATAGCATCGCGGTTTCCAAGCAAAACATCTTCCAACATTTGAACACCAAACATGGTTGTCATTTGACGTGTTGAGTGACGCATGTCTGCATGACCAATCTCGTGTCCTAAAACTCCTGCCAATTGATCTTCCGAATCTAAAAATTTCAAGATACCTGTATAAACATAAATGTAACCTCCAGGTGTACAAAAAGCATTCAACGTACTATCGTCATGAATGATTCGTAATCTCCATTGAAAATCATTTTTTAAATCTACTTTACCTGAATTCAAAATATTGTCTCGAACTTTGTACAAGTAAGCATACACTTTTTTGTATTGAACGGAATCAAGAAGCGGATACTCCGTCGTATTACTATCAATTTCATGCGCTACTTGGGCCCCAAGCGCTTTGTCTTGTTCAATGGTAAAAAGATTAAATCCTTTCCCCTTGTTTTTGTCGTTCAACACCCCACATGCTGTGAAAAAAGCAAAAAATGCGACAACGAGTGTCAATTTAAAATGAATCGGTTTCATGATAAAAGTGAATCTAATTTACCCAATTGGATAATAAAAATTAATTAAAAACGTGATTAAAACAGCTAGTGACCAACCAGTATAAACTTCAGTTGGGGTATGTTTTCTTAGAAATAATCGTGCCATGATGGTTAAACCTGAAGCTAGAATTACGAAAATAATCGTCCAAAATTCAAAAGTTGCCTGATTCATTGAATAGGCAAAAATGAATCCTGATAAAATTCCAGCACCACCAGCATGCAAACTAATCTTAATCCATCGATTGATTAATGTATAACTAGCCGTTACAAAGACTCCTGCAAGAGGCAAAGCATAAATGTACTTTGGCAACATGTGATCATGTGCTTTAATTAGCAAAAGAAAATACAATACCAAACAAAAAGACAACATGATTAGCATTGGAATCAAGCGTTCACGTTTGCTTTCCATGTCGATTGTTGTAATAATATTCATTGTGCGGAGAAAGACAAAAGACAATCCCGGTAAGAGTGCACTAAAAACCATGAACATAAATAGAACAACCCATTTATTTTGTTCGACCATTAAAAAAAGTGAGTCATTGCTAACAAGCGATTCAGGGCTAGAGGGAACGTACATTGCAATCAACAAACCATACAAAGGCATGAACAATGGTAAAAATACCCACGACAATAAATGTGATAATACTTTCATAGTTCTTTGCGTAAACGTGCTACTGGAATATTTAATTGCTCGCGGTATTTTGCAACGGTTCTTCGTGCAATGTTGTATCCTTTCTCTTTCAATAAATCCATCAATTTTTCGTCGGTCAATGGTTTTTTCTTTTGTTCACCTTCGATGGCTTCAGAAAGTATTTTCTTTACTTCGCGCGTTGAAACTTCTTCCCCGCTATCCGTAGAAAGTGATTCTGAAAAGAAATATTTTAAGGCAAAAATTCCATAACCCGTTTGAACGTATTTGCTATTTGCAACGCGAGAAATGGTAGAAATATCAAGTCCTACTATTTCAGCGATATCTTTTAGAATCATCGGACGCAAATTTGTTTCATCTCCCGTCAGAAAATACTCTCTTTGGTAGTTCATTATGGCATCCATCGTAAACAAAAGTGTATTTTGACGTTGTTTTATTGCATCAATAAACCATTTTGCTCCATCTAATTTTTGTTTCACAAACATCAAAGCATCTTTATCAGATTTTGATGTTTTTGCCCCTTCAGCATAGGTTCTGAGCATCATTTCGTACTCACGACTCACTTTCAAATCAGGAGCATTTCGACCGTTCAAAGTCAATTCCAAACGCCCTTCAAATTCCGTAATCATGAAATCAGGGATAATTTGTTGGAAGTTTTTGGCCGATTCAATCATCGAACCACCTGGTTTTGGATTTAACTTTAGTATTTCATCAATTGCTTCTTTCAGATCTTCATCTTCAATTTCAAGCTTTTTTGCGATTTTATCGTAATGTTTCCGTGTAAATTCTTCAAAGAAATCCTCTAAGATGATTTTCGCAGTGTACCGTGTAATGTCACCGTCTTGTTTTCTTCTAATTTGAAGCAACAAACATTCTTGTAGGTCACGAGCACCAACACCTGCAGGATCCAATTCTTGAATAATCATCAAGACTTGTTCAACCTCTTTTTCATCTGTCATAACATTGGCAGAAAAGGCTAAATCATCCACAATAGCTTCCAATTCTCTGTTTAAATACCCAGATTCATCGAGATTTCCAATCAAGGTATCCGCAATTGTAAATTGATGGTCATCCAAGTACAACAAATGCAATTGTTCCGTTAACTTTTCTTGAAATGATTGTTCACCAGAAAGTGGAATAACGCGCTCTTCGTCGTCTTTACTTTGATTATTGGCTTTAGTTTTATAATCTGACCCTTCTTCGTCTATGTAATCTGAAATATCGAAATCTTGATCATCGCTATCAGAATCGTAATCATCATCAAAATCATCATCGTTTTCATATTCATCTTCATTCACCTCGGCCCCTTCTTCCAGCGCAGGATTTTCTTCGATTTCCTGTTTGATACGCTGATCCAATTCCATCGTAGGCACCTGCAACAATTTCATCAACTGAATTTGCTGTGGTGACAATCGTTGTTCTAGTTTCTGCGCTAAATGCTGCTTTAAAGCCATTTAATGAATATTTTATCAGACGAAACTTTTCGCTATCTAAAACTACTAAAAATTTCTGAAAATTTTAACATTTCAGTTAAAACTCAGCATTTTGAGGAGTACGAGGGAAAGGAATAACGTCGCGGATGTTTGACATCCCTGTTACAAACATGACCATACGTTCGAATCCTAAACCAAATCCAGCATGTGGAACGGTTCCAAATTTACGTGTGTCTAAGTACCACCATAACTCTTCCTCTGGAATGTGAAAATCAGCGCATTTCTTTTTCAATATATCTAAGCGCTCTTCACGCTGAGAACCACCAACAATTTCACCAATCCCTGGGAATAAAACATCCATTGCAGCAACAGTTTTCCCATCATCGTTTTGACGCATGTAGAAAGCTTTTATTTCAGCTGGATAGTTTGTTAAAATAACTGGACATTTGAATTCTTTCTCCACTAAATAACGTTCATGTTCACTTTGCAAATCTATCCCCCAAGAAACGTCAAATTTGAATTTTTTCTTTTTGTAGTGATTTGAATTTTTTAGAACGTCAATTGCCTCTGTGTATGTCAATCGCTTGAATTCATTGTTAACAACAAATTGCAAACGTTCGATTAAACTTAACTCGTTTCGCTCGTTTTGAGGTTTTGAAGCTTGCTCTTGTACTTCACGATCATTCAAGAATTTTAAATCGTCTGCACAGTTGGTCATGATATATTGACAAATGTATTTCAAGAAATCTTCTGTCAAATTCATGTTGTCCAACAAATCATTGAATGCCACTTCTGGTTCAATCATCCAAAATTCAGCAAGGTGACGTGAAGTGTTCGAATTTTCAGCACGGAACGTTGGCCCAAAAGTATAAACCTGTCCTAGAGCCAAGGCAGCAAGTTCTGCTTCCAATTGTCCTGAAACTGTTAAATTAACTGCTTTACCGAAAAAATCTTCTTTGAAATTAACTGTTCCATCTTCGTTCAGAGGAGGATTAATTGGGTCCAAATTCGTTACTCGAAACATTTCACCAGCTCCTTCCGCGTCTGAACCTGTAATGATTGGCGTATGTAAGTAGAAGAATCCTTTCTCGTTGAAATAATTATGTATCGCAAAAGCTACAGCATGACGAATTCTAAAAACAGCTCCAAAGGTATTTGTTCTAAAACGCAAATGTGCTTGTTCACGCAAAAATTCCAAGCTGTGTTTTTTTGGTTGCATAACCGTTTTTTGAACATCATCTGGATTTGCTTCACCGATAATTTCAATTTCTGAAACTTGCAATTCCACTGCTTGTCCCGAACCTTGAGATTCGATCAACGTACCTTTTAAACCGACAGCAGCCGCAGTAGTGATTTTTTTCAAAACCGCTTCATCGAAATTTTCAAAATCAACAACCGCTTGTAGAGTGTTGATTGTTGAACCGTCATTTAACTGGATAAAACGATTACTTCTAAAAGCTCTTACCCATCCCTTAACAAGGATTTCTTGACCAATTTGTGGTTGACTTAAAATTTCTGCGATTTTTACTCTTTTCATGTGATTCAAAAATTGAAGAACAAAAATAGTAAGAATGACTGATATTTACACTTGAAGAAACAGCTAACTTGTAAAGCGAGCGTTAAATTGTTTATTTGATATAAACAAAAACAGCATTGAGAATCTTTAACCGATAACACAATGCTGTCTAAATTTTATTTGTTTATGCTTTTAGTATTCTAAAGCTTCCAACTCAAGGAATTCATTGTACAATTCTTCCCCTAACTTGATTTTAAATTTTGCAGGATCTAAACTGTGTTGTTCGTGCAGAACAATTAAAAAATGATCAAATTCGTTTTGTTCGATTGCCAATTTTGCAACAAAAGCGAGTAAACCCTCTGAATTACGAGCTACTTGTTCTGCTAAATAAAACTCTCGACTATTGGTCATACTTTTTTACATTTTGATAATCACAAATTCTGTTCTACGATTTTGTTGATGTTCCGCTTCCGTACAAGTTGATTTTACAGCCCCTTCACACGGACAATCAACTTTCAATCTGTATTCACCATAACCTTTACCATAAATACGTTCTGGGTTAGTGATTCTTGCTTTGATATATGCAGCAGAAGCATTTGCTCTATTGGTAGATAATTTTTCATTTGAAGCATAACTTGAACGACAATCTGTGTGAGATCCTAATTCAATTTGCATCGTTGGATAATCATTCATCACTTTTACAATTTTGTCCAATTCCAAAGCCGCATCCTTACGAATAACATATTTCCCAAGATCAAAATAGATGGGTTTGATATCAATGATAGATGCTAAATCCATTCCTACATCCAACTTATCCATTGTTAAATCAAGTTCTTCGTGCACATTTATTACACCCGTTTTGACAATTCTTTGAGAATAAACAACCGTTTTTGTCAAGTAACCTTCTTTTTCCAATTTGATGGTATAGGTCAATTGGTCATTCAGTTTTTTGTCTGAAATTCCTTTCTTAGCATCTCCTGTTGCTGGTGTTACAGTAGAAAGAAATTCAGCACCACTTGATTTATCGATAATAGTCAACTTAACTCCTTCTAATGGCAAACTAGATTTTCCATCGGTTACCAAACAATACAAGGCTAAACCTGGGTCTTTATCCAAGCCTAAGTCAAGTTTAATTGTCTCTTCATCTGGATTTAAATTTGTCGTGTTGAAATTTGCTAAATCATCGAAATACTTGTCTTTAGATGCAGTAACAACGTATTTTTTATCCGGCTCCAACTCGAATGAATATTGGCCTTTATCAGTTGCTGTAGTTGTTGCTAGGATATTTCCTGACTCATCTTTTAAATAAACTGTTGCACCCGGTAATATTTCCTTTGATTGATTATCTGCAACAATTCCTTCAACCATTAAGTTTTGCTTAAATGGCTTAATTAAAACGTATGAATAAATATCATCATCACCCTTTCCACCATCACGATTTGACGAGAAATAACCTGTTTTATTATCCTTGTTCATTGTGAAAGCAAAATCATCGTGTTGACCATTCACTGGTTTTCCAACATTTAACAATTTATCGAATCCTCCATTTTTATTCGGCAACATGACAAAGATGTCTAAACCACCTAAACCAATGTGTCCATTAGATGAGAAAAACAAATGTCCATCATTGCTGATCCAAGGAAACATTTCTTGGCCTTCAGTATTGAATTGTTTACCTAAATTTTCAGGTTTTCCGTAGCTTCCATCATTGTTTAAACTTACTTTATACAAATCAGCTCCACCAAATCCACCAGGCATATCTGACGCAAAGTAAAGTGTTTTACCATCAGCGGAGATCGTTGGATGTCCAACAGAATATTCTTTTGAATTGAACGACAAAACTTCTTCATTTTTCCAGAACCCAGTTGCATCAACTGTTGCTCTATAAAGTTTTAAATTTTGAATCCCTTTGTTATCCTTACGATTTGCTCCTTTCTCGATGTTATTTCTTGTATAATACACGAATTTTCCATCTGGTGAAAAGCACATGGGGCCTTCGTGAAAGCGTGTGTTGACTTTTTTTGTAATCAACTCAACATTTTCCAATTCCGCAGAACTTGAAACAGTTGATTTGTACAAATCAAGAAAACGTTTGCTATTCCATGACCATTCGTTTTGTACAAAAACACGTTTTCTGCGCGATGAAACAAAATAGGCGTCTGAGTTTTGTATAGAAGGATATCCGCCAAAATCAGCAGCGGGTGTGTTACATTTTAAATTATTGATTGTAAAATGAACTCCTTGTTTTTCAATTTTATCCATGTAGGACGGATTGTTTACATAGGACATTCCTCGTGTGTCATTAGAAGCAAACTTATTGAACTTTGTCATCCACAAATCACTCTCCGTGTAGTTCCCATTTTGTTTCAGTGATTGCGCATAGTAAAAATAATCTTCACGAGTTGCTACGTCAGAGTTGATCATTTTAGCAAACATCTCTTCCGACTTTTTCATTTCACCGGTATTGTAGTAGCAAATAGCCAACTTCGATTTCATGGATGGGCTATCAACTTCACTACCAAGCAATTCTTCATACAATACCGAAGCATAGGAATATGACAATTTACCAAAGTAATTATCCGCTTTTTTTAATTTACCTCCTTGCCCAAAAACGGTTGTCATGGCAAGTAAAAAATAGGCTACTATTAATTTTGTTCTCATTTTAAAATACGTTTGTCCTTAGAAATATCGTGGTGAACGGATGCCTTGTTTTTTGAATGTGAAATCATATGAAGCAAGTAGTTCAAATGTTCCATAGTTGTAATTACGAATCGCTTGTGTTCCAAAATCAGATGCGATACCTAATTTAAATTGTGGTGAAATTTGGTACTGAACAAATGCTCCTACCGCCGCATCAACACGATACATTGCCCCCAACCACAACTTTTCCCGATAAATTCCCGCAACACTTGCATCAATACTTGTTGGTGCACCAACAGTCATTTTCACTTGAGCAGTTGGACGCAATTTCCAGGTGTTTGACAAGGTAAATACAGCTCCAATAATTCCATAGTAGTGACGCTTTTCAAGATTTGTTTTACTCACTCCGTCGTATCCTTTTTCTAAAATTTTTGGGGTACTTGCTCCAATAAAAAATTTAGGTGTGTGGTAATAGATACCAATACCAAAATTAGGATTGATATTGTTCTTTACATTGTACAACAGTTTTGGATCATTGTCCTGTGTTGTTTGTAGATTCGAAGTACTAACTGAAATCATATTCATTCCCCCTTTAAGGCCTAATGACAGTTTTTTTGCCGGGTTTTTAAAACGAATGGTGTAAGAGAAGTCACCATAGAACATGGTTTGTTTCACTGGTCCTGCTTGGTCACTTACCATTGTAAATCCAACTCCGACTGACTCATACGACAATGGTGAATGTACACTTAAAGTTGTTGATGTTGGTCTTCCAGTAAATCCCATCCATTGTTCGCGGTGAATTCCTGTAACATTCAACATTCCTCTACTACCTGCATAAGCAGGATTAACAAACAGTGTATTATCAAAATACTGCGTAAAATGCGGATCCTGCTGAGCAAATAAAGGAGAACTTATTCCAGTCAACAGCAAAATTCCAACTATTTGAATCAAATTTTTCATTTTCTTATTTTTTTAAAAAACACTCCACCGAAATGGAGCGTATTTCATATTATCGTTGTAAATAAATATATCCTTTGTAAACCTCGTAACCTTCTTTTTTAGGATCGAAGATGTAGTAGTATGTTCCTGTTGGTAAGTCTCCTCCACCAATATTCAATTCGCTGCTCGATGTTCCATCCCAGTTGTTTTGGTAGTTTGCCGTTTGGAATACAACATTACCCCAACGGTTCATGATTACAATTTCATTGTTAGGGAATAATTCAATTCCTTCGATAACGAATTCATCATTAATTCCATCTCCATCTGGTGTAAAAGCTTCAGGAATCATTATATCGCATGGATTCGGACTACATGGATTCAAAGGATTACTTCCTTCGTTATATTCCTCTCCATTTGTGACTCCATCTCCATCACAATCCGCAAGCATCCAATCTGAACTTGGTGTTACCGTTTGATCAGCCACATTAAATTCACATGGATTATTTGCATTTGTTCCATTTGGACCAGGTGTTCCGTCTCCATCTGGATCGATTTCATCACCATCTGTAACACCATCACCATCAGAATCTGGATTCAATGGATCTGTGCCATTTGGACCAGGTGTTCCATCTCCATCTGGATCTACCTCTTCACCATTTGTCAATCCATCACCATCACAATCCAAATTATTCCATGCTGCGCTTGGCGTTACTGTTTGAGAAGCCAGTACTAAATCACATGGATCTGTTCCGATTGTTCCATCTGCAACCTCTGTTCCATCCGTTACACCATCACCATCTGTATCTGGATTTAATGGGTCTGTACCATTTGGACCAGGTGTTCCATCTCCATCTGGATCAACTTCTTCACCATTTGTCAAGCCGTCACTGTCACAATCTAAGTTGTTCCATGCTGCACTTGGAGTTACTGTTTGTGAAGCTAAGACCAAATCACAAGGATCAGTGCCGATGGTTCCATCAGTAATCTCAGTTCCATCTATTACACCATCACCATCTGTATCAGGATTCAATGGATCTGTTCCATTGTTGATTTCCTCACCATTTGTAACACCGTCGTTGTCACAATCTAAGTTGTTCCACGCAGTACTTGGAGTTACTGTTTGTGAAGCCAACACTAAATCACATGGATCTGTTCCAATTGTTCCATCTACAACCTCTGTTCCATCTGTCACGCCAT
>JBDLVK010000053.1:0-8669 GCA_039804825.1 Bacteroidota bacterium | reverse complement strand
TTCTAAAAATTAATCCTTATTTTTAAGTCGTGAATAAGAACATCGATCGATTAAAACTTGCCCATTTTGGAAATCTTGAGCTGCTTGCAAAACAAGTGGTTGAAGGATTTATTACGGGATTACACAAAAGTCCTTTCCACGGGTTTTCGGTTGAATTTGCCGAGCATCGCTTGTACAACAAAGGTGAATCAACCCGCCATATTGATTGGAAATTGTATGCAAGAAGCGGTAAATTGTTCACAAAGAAATATGAGGAAGAAACGAATTTGCGTTGTCAAATTGTGATTGATTGTTCAAGCTCTATGTATTTTCCCAAAGATGCTGAACTCAATAAATTCGACTATTCCGTGTATTCTGCGGCATCATTAATTGAATTATTGAAACGTCAGCGTGATGCTGTTGGTTTATCCTTTTTCTCAAACAAGTTAGAGTTGCACACTGCTGCAAAATCTTCCATGGCTCATCATCGCTATTTATATAGTGAATTGGAAAAACGAATGGCCCAGTATTCAGAGGGTACAAAAAAAGGAACGAATGCTATTCAATCAATTCACGATGTTGCAGAGCTATGTCACCAGCGAAGTTTGATTATCATTTTTTCGGATATGTTGGATGACCCAAACCATTTGGATGAGTTATTTCAGGCAATTCAACACATGAAACACAACAAACATGAAGTAATTTTATTTCATGTAGTTGATCAAAAAATGGAAGTTGATTTTGAATTGGATAATCGCCCTTATAATTTGGTTGACATGGAAACAGGTGAAAGCATGAAATTGCAACCTGCCGAAATCAAAGATTTTTACAACGAATCAATTGACAAGTATTTTAACGAATTAAAAATGCGCTGCACAAATTATCAGATTGATTTTATGGCTGCAGATATCAATATTGGATTTGAGCAAATCCTGCTGCAATACATGCTGAAGAGACAAAAATTGTATTAAGCATATCAAACCAGAAATCTTCTAAGCCTTGTGTGCATCTTCCAATAAATCCAAAACAGTTTTTACAGGACTAAATGTTTCTGATGGAATTTCCAAGAACAATGTATTCCAATTCGCCATGCTCCCATTCCAAAGTCCAGGTAATTCCAAGAAACGAATTGCTTTACCGTGATGCTTTTTGCGCACAATGAAGTATTTTGAATCATCTTTGTAATCCATTAAATCGAACTTTTGTCCGTCCAATGAAATTGATGAAGCAGCAATCATAACTGGATTGAAATGTGTACTTTGAACCATCAAGCGATACTGATCTCCTTTCATGGAAATTTGAGCTTTCTCAACAATCTGCTTTGTTACAAGACCATTGTCATTCACCCAAAATGGCCCTCCACCAGGCTGGCCTTCATTTTTCACCATTCCACAAACCCGAGTAGGACGATTCAACAATGATTTGATGCAATCATCCGTTTTGATTCCTTTTAATTGGCTTTCTGAAAACACTTGAAAGCGCTCGTTCAATTCCAATAAGGCTTGTACACTTGCAGCTTCGTAAATTTTCTTTGCTTCTGTTTTAAAATCCAACAACAAACCACCCAACACTTTCCACGTTTCAATCGCTAAATCTGAATTTTTATAATGCTGAAGATTGTCAATATTCTTAATAAAAACCAACTCTTCATCGATAGCATTTAAATGAGAAAGCAAAGCTCCGTGTCCAGCAGGACGTGAAATCAATTCATTATTATCGTTGTAACAAACATGTTGATTTTCGTCGAATGCTATTGAGTTGGTTTGCACGGATTGCTCTGTAAAATCAACATTGTAGTTTGTTCCACTTAATCCTTCAATGTGTTCTATTCCACTTCGGATTTCCTTCTCAAAAGCAGATTGTATCGTAAAATGAAAGGAAAATTTGTGATTGTTCAATTTCGCACCTTGAATCAATTGTTCTTGAAACGGATTCAAAATAAAAGGATCATTGTTGTGAAATGGAATCAGCCCCTTCGGCATGTGGCCATATCCTAAGCCATCTTTGTTTAAAATAAAAGAAACGATTTCTTCGAATTCAATGGTTTGATCTTTAATAGCTCGCTGTTTATCCTTCGGTAATTGCTTGAAAAATGCAAAATCACTTATTGAATTTAAAAAACGTTCAACCTTTGATCGATTTTCATCATTTGGTTCTTCCAAAAATTCATACAAGAATTCAAACATACGCGAGCCCGATCCAGATGCTGGAATAAAAAAGCTAATTGGCACATTCTTCCGAACGTAAGTATCAATATATCTTGTTTTTTCATCTTCCGATATACGCAGTATACCTTCACCAATTTTACATGCCGCAACCAGTTCCAATGAAGGATTTTCATTAAAAACTTTTTCTCTTTGCGAATTAATTTCTTGCTCAGTGAATTGATGTGACATGATTTGGATAAAGTTTTCTTTAATTTGTACCGTGAATATAATGTTCGAATATATAAATTATCGTTGGAATGCCAAGGGAAGACATGGAACTCATTCACCCTTTGTTTACGATTTTACAGATCTATGTTTACAATTGAAGCTTGACTCGCCCTTTAAAAGCAAGAGAGAAAAACTGTTTAGCGCTTTGCGTTCCAACCGTGAAACCATTCAAATCACTGATTTTGGCGCGGGTTCAAAATACTTAGGAAACGAACGAAAAATTTCAAGCATATTTAAAACAAGCTCTTCAAAAGGGAAATATGGAGAACTTTTGTTCAAACTAGCAAAACACTATCAGCCACAATCAATTTTAGAATTTGGAACTTCACTTGGAATTGGAACAATACATCTTTCTGAAGGTAATCCAAGAGCAACGATTACAACGGTTGAAGCTTGTCCTGAAACTAGGAAGCAAGCATTAAAATCGTTCGAGAAATTGAATATCACTTCAATAAATAGTGTGTTGTCAACATTCGATGATTTCCTTGAAAATTACACTGGAAATCAATTTGATCTTGTGTTCGTTGATGGACATCATGATGGTGAAGCATTGAAAAAGTACATGTCTCAATTGGAAAAATTCACACACAACGATACCATTTTCATTCTCGACGACATTCGTTGGAGCGATTCAATGCTTGATGCTTGGAAATGGTTTGTTCAACATCCAGATTACCATGTAACAATGGATTTATTTCGAATGGGAATAGTTTTAAAACGTCCCCAGCAAGTGAAAGAGCATTTTACAATTAAGCTATAATACAATTCGATCATGGCTTAATTTTTGTTTTCAAAGGCAAAAAAAAATGTTATGAAAACTTCATCTTCACTTTTTAAGATTATCCCTATTCTGGGTTTGTTGTTTTTTTCGTGCACTAAAGAAGGACTTTTTAAAACTTCTTCGGATAAAATAATGGGCGAATGGAGATTTGAAAAAGTAACTTTCAAAAAAGATAATGCAATTTTTCAAAAGAATTTAACGGATGAATATTCGGATGTCGAACTTACATTTGACAAAGATTATACCTTCTCAGAAATTGATAACTCTACAGGACAAAGTTATCTTGGATCATGGAATATCGATGATGACCAAGACAATTCAAGTATCAATAGCAAAGGCGAAATCACGTATCAAGAACATTTAGTTGGAACCAAAACCGACCAATCAAATGGAATTGTTTACCTCGTTAATTGGCAAAATTTAGCAGTCTCAAAACGAAAAGTCACTGCAATTGAACGCAAAGATGACGGAACGTATACGTATGTTCTGAAACGACCTTGATTAGAATGTTGAAGTAAGCAAATCAAATACTTGAGGTTGTGCGCTTGCAGGTTGAGAAAACGTAATTGTAGTGCTTTCATTATAAATTCCATCTGGTCGTTCGGCCATTGCAGGTTCGGCAGCAAAAACGACCTCAGGTTCTGGAATATATTCTTCAACCGACATTTCAGCAGTTGCAACCATCACATCTTCATAAATAGGATCAGCATGTTCCGAACGAGTATAAATTATAGGTTCAATACCTGTTTCCACATTTGAATCCGTTGAAACTGGATTTGAAGTTGTCACTCTAGAAGGCTTCTCCTTTTGTTTTTCTACTTTTACTTCTGCTAATTGATTTTCGGTTTGATCTTGAATTTTAGAAGAGTTAATTATAGGATATGCTAATAGGAACAATAGACCAATAGCCGCAATTTGCACCAACGGTCGTTTTACAAAAGCCTTTTCTTTCGGATATAAAACAACTAAAGCAGAATTGTACCAAATTGCTCTTTGTTTGTGTCCATGTTTTTGCGCAAAAATATCATCCAACGAATTTTTAGTTTCGATGCTTGGTTGAATAGTTTCCGATTTTTTAAGTGATTCAACACTTAAAAAAACCATTTTTAAATGCTCAAACTCCTCTTCTGAAGAACAATAGTCATTCAAAGCAATGCGCTCATTGCTTGAAAGTTCATTGAACTCTTTTTCTAAAATTGTATTTACTAATTCCTTTTCCATCTATCGATTTTCTATAGGATTAAACTCTTTTAAACTTTCTGCCAAATACTTGGTTGCATAAAACAAACGTGATTTAACCGTTCCCTCATTGATTTCCAGTACTTCTGCAATTTCCTTGATTGATAAACCTTCAATGTGACGCAAACTAAATGCTTCCTTGTGTTTATCATCTAACTCTGCCAAATTCTTTACAAATGCTTCTTGGAAAAACGAATCTTGAACCTCATTCATCACATTCACGCTTGTGTCCGAAAGCGCATAATGATTATCTAAACCATTTGACATTCCTTTGCGAACTTCAGCCTTTTTGTATTCGTTTTTACACATGTTATTCGCAACGGAATATACCCATGTTTTAAACGAACGTGTAGGATCAAAATATTCCGGTTTATTGACAATTTTTGCAAAAAGATCATGCACAAAATCTTCAGATTTCTCGCGGTCTTTCCACAACATACGCATAAAATAACGCAACAAAGCAGCCGCATAACGGTTGTACAATTCATCGAATGCTCGCTTATCTCCTTTTGAGATCGCTTGCATCAACTCCTCGTCTGTAAACGTGTTATGTTGTGCTCTGAAAATTTTCATCAATACGCACCTTTGATTTTTTTCACTTGATCATATTTTTTGCACTGAACCGCCACATTATCCATAGCTTCGTCAACCTCTTTTACCTTATCCATTTCCTTCGATTCGGTATACGTTTTATGTAAAAACAACAACATTGGCAAATAATTCGCTGAAAGTTGTTTTGCTTTTTCGGTTGTTGCTTTATTGATTAATGTTTTAGATAATTCTTCATTCCACAAATAATCATTGCGGTAAAAATTATTGTAAGTCAACTCTTTATGGTACTCGAATACAAGTGCAACAGCAAATAAATTTTGTTGAATTGGAAGAAAATATTCTTTTGGAGTCGTCATCGAGATAGCCAATCCTTTTGATTCATTTTTTAGGCAAAATTCTTTCAAATATTCAACATCAATGAGCACTTTTTCAGGCAAGATATAAGCAGCTGTTTTTAAATCTGTTCTGTATTTTTCACTTTGCAAGAAATCAAGAGATATCAATCGTACATCTGTTCTAATCTTCTTCGTTGTTTGTAGATAGTAACACGCATAAGAATCATCAAAACCATGCGTAATTAATGTTCCATTATCAGGTGCTGACTTCAACAAATCTTCCGCGTAATCAAGCGCTTCTTGACTCAATCGTGTTGACTTTATCAATTTATCCAAATACACTTGCGCATTCTTAGCATCATTCATGATAATATGATAAGCAGCAAGTTGAATTTGAACATCCGAATTTTGTGGGCGTAAACTTTCGGCTTTTTTAAGATCATCGATCAAGTCTACATTGTAATTCCCTGCTACATACTTGAAATAATGAAATTCAAAGGATTCTGGCGCATTTTGTTCTAAGTCATCAACTACTTGATTCATTTGTGATTGCTGAGCCGCTGATGGTGATCGTTGTGTTCGTTGCGTAGACGATTGTTGTTTTGATAGTGTGAAAGAAACCGAACTTTGAGATAATTTTTGTGATTGACTTGATGATTGATCAAGGTCTTTATCCATTAGTGCTTTTTCTTGCTTTGATTCAAGTGACTTATATTTCTTTGAACTCGATTGAATTTTTAATTCTTCCACTTGAAGTGTGTCAAGCTGGTTTTCATCTTCAACAGCAGCGGGAACGCTCAGACTATTAGCAGGAACATTCAGGTTTAACTCAAAATTATTTGAATTGTTGGAATTATTAATCACTCCACTATTATTTGTCGCAGGTACCGAATTTTCATTTTGATTGTTCACTTGAGCGAAAGAAAAACTTGCACTGACAATCAAAGCTATGAACAAAAGTAATTTCATTGATTCGTTTATTTTGAACCTGATACATTCCAAAGATACATTGGTTCAATGGCAATTTAAAATTTTAATGAAAATTAAACCAAAGTTGAATTTATGTTATAATTCTTGGGATTGCAAAATTTAAATTTTAAATTTTGCAATCGTGTATAACACAAGAAAAAACATTGTTGAACTGGATGCTTATTTTTTTGAATTTTTGAATTGTCGAATACTCAAATCATTGAATCACTTGAAAATCAATTATTATCCGCTGCAAACAAAAACTTATTTGGAGAAACCAAATTCGTTTTCACGGCATACATTACGATTCCTGCCGTATTTTTTACTCCTAATTTTCCCATGATATTTTTACGATGGGTATTGATAGTGTGATTACTTAAAAATAACTGTTCAGCAATTTGACCATTCGTCATTCCTTCAGCAATCAAAATGATGATTTCATTTTCTCGTTCAGATAAAATAACTGGTTCACACGAAAACGAATCAAAATCAATATCGTTTACGTCAATCGAAGCACGTTGAATTGTTTCTAAAATTTGTCCACAAAAGAATTTATTTCCATGTCCAGTTTCTTCCACTGCATTGATGATTTCAGCTAAATCACAATCCTTTTTCACATAGCTAGTTACTCCTGAGCGTAAAGCATCCACCAAGGTTTGAGCAGATTGTTCTGGAGTAATCGCTAAGAATTTTACTAGCTTGTTTTGACTAATGACTTTTGGAATGATGTCGATATCGAATCCAGGAGAAGTGTAATCAATTAACACAACAGCAGCACCAAAATTTTTAACAAGATCCGTCAATTCAGCTTTATCTTTTGCTTCTCCAACGATTTTAAAACCGCCATGCGCATTCAGAATAGTTCTCATCCCTACTCTAACCAAATCGTTACTATCAGCTAAAATGACGTGCACCTTATTTAGAATTAATTTAAACAAAGGTAATAAGTTCACTAAAATCTACTAGAAAAAAGTGCGAAAGTTTATCAACAATCTACTTCTTATAAATTGAAAAAGCCTCATTCCTAATGATAAGGAACAAGGCTTCTATAATTATGATAATTAACTGTATTAACGAGTAAATAACATTTCACGGAATTTTGGTAATGGCCATGATTCGTCATCAATCAATAATTCTAACTTGTCTGCGTGGTAACGAATTTCATCAAAGTGAACTTTCACAGTATCGCAATATGCAAATGCTTTATCTTCTGCATGCGATAATTTGTTAGCTGCTTTACGTGCCATCAACATTGCATCAGCAGAAGCTTTCATTTTATTCGTATGAATTGCGATGCGTTGAATCAATTCAATTTGCGTTTTCGCTGCTTCTTTTCCTGCTTTATCACCAAGAACAGAGAACAAACCTTCTACATTTTTAATCAAACGATTTTGGTAATCCACAACCGCTGGAATAATCATCGATTGAATAACATCTCCCATGATACGCGCTTCAATTTGAATTTTCAAGATGTAGCTATCAAATTCAATTTCTTTACGTGCTTCCAACTCTCTTGGCGTTAAAACGTTCATATCATTGAACAATTTCGCAACTTTTTTCTCACCCCAAACTTGTAATGCACGAGGTGTATCTTTTAAGTTTTTCAAGCCACGTTTCTCA
Organism: Bacteroidota bacterium; assembly: GCA_039804825.1. Taxonomy (GTDB): domain Bacteria; phylum Bacteroidota; class Bacteroidia; order Flavobacteriales_D; family Crocinitomicaceae; genus M0103. The sequence goes on along the minus strand of JBDLVK010000053.1, from coordinate 759 downwards.
GCATCTTTCACCCATTCGTCACCGTAACCATTTCCTTCAAAACGAATCTTTTTCGATTCTTTTATCAATTTTTGAAGTTCTTTCAAAATTGCTTCGTCTTTCGCTTCACCTTTATCGATGCGAGCGTCAACAGACACTTTGAAATCTTGTAATTGTTTTGCCATAATTGTGTTCAATACAATCATTGCAGAAGCACAGTTTGCAGATGAACCAACAGCTCTGAACTCAAATTTATTCCCTGTAAAGGCAAACGGAGAAGTTCTGTTACGATCTGTATTATCCAACATGATTTGTGGAATTTTACCGATGTTTAATTTCAACTCTGTTTTATCCTCTGGAGTCATTTTACCTGCTTTCACGTTTTTCTCGATATCATCCAATAATGTAGACAATTGAGAACCAATGAATGCAGAAATAATTGCTGGTGGTGCTTCGTTTGCTCCTAAACGGTGATCATTTCCTGCTGATGCGATACATGCACGTAATAAATCAGCGTGATCGTGAATTGCTTTAATTGTATTCACGAAGAATGTCAAAAATTGCAAATTCGTTTTAGGATTTTTTCCTGGTGCCAATAAGTTAACTCCAGTATTTGTTCCCAATGACCAGTTATTGTGTTTTCCCGATCCGTTAACACCTGCAAATGGTTTTTCATGCAACAAAACACGGAAATCATGTTTACGCGCAATTTTCTCCATCAAGTCCATCAACAACAAGTTGTGGTCATTTGCCAAGTTACACTCTTCGAACATTGGTGCA
>JBDLVK010000052.1:0-18800 GCA_039804825.1 Bacteroidota bacterium | reverse complement strand
AATTAGCTGCGTTAACACGTTGAATTGAATACACACCTTGAGCAGTTTGATAGACAACATTAGCTTTTTTAGCCTTTTTATCATAAGAAACTAATGCACCGTCAATGCTGTAATAGTTAGTCGAAAAAGCATTTTGCAAACGATCAAATTCAAAAATGGATGTTGGATCCGCTTTTGTAGGTTGCGAATTCTTTGCATTCACTGCATACGAATAAGTGCTCGTACCTGGCTCATTCGTAGGATTCCATTCGAAATAAATCATACTGCCATCAACAGACCATCGAATATTATCAGGTTGATTACCAATGAATTCATTTCCTTTCATGATTTCTTTCAATACCAAAGAAGACTTGTTCGGAATTGTTTGTGAATAGGAGAATGAACCTATTAGGAAACTCAATAGAAGTGATAAACAACGCATAATGACAATTTTTTGTAAAAATAGAAATTCCCTCTAATTACTGGTCCTGTTATCTTCTGTTGATTGTATTGTCCGAGAAAAGGATAAGTAATGGCAAAAGCATAGCAAAGGCATAGATAAAGCATGGATAAAGCATGGATAGTGCATGCAAGAGCATGAGGAATGCATGAAAAAAATTATGTTAAATAAAAAAGACCTCATCCGAAAATGAAGTCTTCCTTTAGCTTAGTTGTTAAATTGAAGTAGTAATCACGAATTACGAATCACAAATCACAAATCACAAATCACGAATCACGAATCAATTATGTATCGGTCGTTTGCTCTTTTGTACATTAAATCCAACGTTCAATCCAACCATTCCTCCTCCTTTTTGAGAAGAATAAAAAGCGTTGACAGGGATGTTTAATGAACCAGCTCGGAATGTTCTACCGAAGGCAAATACGAACATGGTGTTAATTGCTAGATCTCCACGTGTATCGCCATATCGCTTGTCAAAATTGTACGTATGATTGAAATCCATCGGAGTTGGGGCTACAAAAGTTCCTGTTGTGTTGTATTGTGGATCATTTTCAAATTCACGCAAGGCGTATGCATCCCAATCATCTTGCGAAAAATATTGATGATTATCGCTGAATAAGTTCTCCGTATCAAAGAATCCTCGTGATGTCTTTTTCACACTAAATCCAGGTCCAAATGCCAATTCCCAACCTGATTTTCCAAAACGGAATCCATTCATGATGGTAATAGAGGGTATAAATTGTCCTTGTTCTAAACCTGAAACATTAAAGATTCCTTCCACTAAGGCTGAAAAATTTTCAGTTCCAACATATTGTCCTTCAACTTGGAAACCAATCATACTAACTACAGGAACTATTCCCAATCCTCCTTGTGACTCCGGACGCATCGCAAATTCATTCATGGCGCCAGTTAAATATGCACCACCAATTCGCGGTCCTGTATTGTTGATTTTACCAACATTGTTTGAGGTAATCAACTCATTTTTAAATTCTAAGCGATCAGCAACTTCTTTTTGAACTTCAACTTTGTGCATTTCCTTCAAAAGAATTTCGATCATGCGCTGCAATTCAATTTCTTGATCATCAAATTCTTTTACCGACGACATGTAAATGGTGTGGTTTTTTACATCTACAATTTTCAGTGTTACAGCAATTTTATTTCCCAATCCATCAATGCTACCGCAAAGAACGTAATCCACGTTCAGTTCTTTACCGAGTTTAACTAAGCAATTTTGGCCATAACAATCAGTTTTGAATTCAGCATTTGCCTTCATTGCATCAGCCATGTCAAATTCATCATAGACTTTGTACTTCGCCATTTTGATCAATTCAAGGCGCATCATTTTAGCTGCAATTTCAGGTCGAGTTTCTAAACTGTTGATATTTGGATTCGCAACAGCTATTGTTGGTAAGGATTCTTGACTCATTCCAAGAAATGAAACAAAGAAAAATAATACGATTAGAGAAATAGATGTTTTCATAATGATTCAATTTTTAGTTGAACAAATATTTCACAATCTCAAGCCCTTGTCATAATCGAATTTTGAAAACACCATCTTTAAAAATGTGTTTAACGTAAAATAACTGGTTGATAAAATCTAATTGAAATAGTTTGTTGCGGAAATCAAAATAGACTAATTAGTCAATTGCGTATTTCACAAATTATAAAGCTAATTTTTTAAAATTTATTTTTAGAAATTGATTGTATTGTTTTTTCGAGGCCTTTTTTCATTGGTGTAATGCTATAACCGATTGTAGAAATCGCTTTGTCTGATGAAACTTCCCAATTGTAATACCCTTTGGCAAGCCATTTTGGAGTAATTGCAGGTTTTATTCCAAACAATTGAGCATTCATGAGTTGTATTGTTGCAAACAGCTTCTGAATGAATCTCGGAACCACAAACATGCGTCTTTTTACGCCAGATAATGTAATCAGCAATCCGTAAAATTCAATATACGTACAATTTGTTCCTCCCAAAATGTAAGTGTCGCCCTTTATTCCATTTTTCATTGCGAGAATATGACCCGTTGCAACATCCTCAATATAAGCGTAATTACCAATTTCTTTACTGGTCCCCGGATAAATTCTCCATTTACCATTAATGAATTTATCAATGAGTAAAGTAGTTGATGAAATTGGACCGAACAAAATAGGACCATAAACTCTGGTTGGTGAAACGATTACAACATCCAATCGTTTTTCACAAACATAATTATGGATCAATAATTCAGATATAGCTTTTGAGCTTTCGTATTCATTGAAAAAATCCATTTCGCGAGCTTTTGTTTCTGAAACAATATTCGTTATAGACGGACCTAATACACCTGCAGAACTGGTGACAACAACTCTGTCAATATTACTTTTTAAAGCTGCTTCTAAAATGGTTTGGGTTCCACGAACATTTGTTTCAAAATAGACTTTAGGATCTTTTTGCCAAACACTTGCATTCGCAGCCAAATGATAAACTTGAGAACAGCCTTCCATGGCATTTAGAATTGTTTCCTCAGAGGAAAGATCACCTTCAAATAGTAAAATACGCGGATCGTTGAATAATTCAAAACCCGGATTCTTTCGAACCAACAAATGAAGTTTCGTATCTTCTTGCAAAAGAAATTTAACGAGGTGTGCCCCAATACTGCTTGTTGCACCAGTAATAAATATTTTTGTCATACATCAATCGTTTTAAACCATTCATAAATTGTGTCTGAAAGCCATTTGGGTTCATCTATCGGAACGCAATGTCCAGCTGTCTCATGCCATTTTAATGTTCCGCCAAATTGTTCATGTGTTTTTACAATGCAGTTTGGTTTTACAAGTTCGTCTTTTTTCGATCCTATGATTAATAGTGGAATTGAAATAGACGGATTCTTAGGTGCGTATCGCATACCTGCAAGCACTTGTCGCATAAAATTGAGTTTGCTAAGTTTTCGCTTGTGTTGAATGTCAACCCACTGTTCAATGAGTTCTTTACGAATCGCTTCATGATTACTGTTAATTCGTAAAATTATTTTTTCTCTTCGTCGAACATTGCTTGAGAGTAGAAATGTGAGTATTGGAAATGTGAATTTTAAATTAAATCGTTCTCGAGAATTACAAATTCCTTTATAGCTAGAGCAAATTGTTGTTGCAAATTGAAAATCATTTGGATACTTACTGATCCATTCCAAAGCAACCATGCCGCCCAAAGAGGAAGCAATTAATAAATTGTTTGTTGTTTGAACTAAGTCCTTTGAACGCAATGTTTCGACAATGGAAGGAATACTTGTTGGAGATTTGGATTGGTGATAAATTCCTGCTCCCGGCATATCAATATAGTGGATTGTACTTTTTGGAAAATTAGTGTTTAAAAATTCTCCAAAATTCCCCCAATGTTCAGATTCACGCGATAATCCCCGTAGTAGATAGATGTTTATTTCTTTTTCCATTTTGAATAATGAATTTCAGGGTGATATTTTAAAGCTGTTAAACTGTTTGTCCATGCCATAGCAACATGCACGAAAAACGCAATCCAAATTGTTCCTGTAACAAGTGTTAAGATGCACAACACCAATCCAAGGATTAATGCACCAATGGTTTCGTCCAAACCTTTTGGAATATGTGTTGTGGAATAAAGTGCCAAATTGATAGCGATTGTTGGCCAAATTCCCAATGTATCAATCAACGGAAAAAATAAAATCCCTCTAAACAACAATTCATACCCAAAAAGATAAATTGCCCAACCTATTAAATTTAAAATGAACGTTTTTCGTGTCCAAAGTGTCGCTCTGATTTGGGGATAATTGATTAAATTTTTCGCTTGTTTGGCAGAAAAATGTACCAAAGGAACGACTAAACAGATCAACAAAAGAATCCATTCTAAACTTAATATTAAAGTGTCCGAATTGACGTACAATCCAATCAGCTTTAAATCCCAATTGTTTAGAAATAGAAGCATCGAAATTCCTGGTAAAACGCCCAGAATTAGAAACCCACTAATTTTACTAAAAAGAAAATGTTTGATGGATTGCTCCTCAAATGTTTGATTATGCCAAAGTCTTTGTTTTAATTTCTCAGATTGTGTGATGAACCAAAAAGCAATAAATGCCAGTGTCGCTAAGAGAACTGTAAATAAAACAGTTTGATCTTCAGCGTTAAAAGCAAAGTGATGATGATTGAATAAATGTTGAATCATGATAAAAAAGTATTAATTATAAATAACCATTTTCCTCGTACCAATTTGTACAATGTTTTATAGCGTTTTCAATGGGTGTTTGTGGCATATTCAGTTCTTTAATTGCTTTTTTCGCTTCATAAAACTGATTGATAGCTGCTACTCTGGCCATGGTATAACTTATTTGGGGTGGTTTGTTTGTAATTCGTGCCATTAAGGAACTCAAAAAACCAACACCTAACGAAATAACATGAGGAGATTTTATAAGTTTGAATTCCTTGTTGCGAATTGAGCAGGCTGTGGATAAAAATTCTTTGTAACTCATGTTAACATTGCCAGCAATATAGCATTCACCTATATTTCCCATTTTTAGAGCATTCACGGCAGCTGTTGCAACATCGATAGAGTATACAAAGTTTTTACCACCTTTTGTGTAAGCCGGTAATTTTCCTTTGTACAACGCAAGTAGCATTTTTCCTGATGACGGTCCTGAATCATACGGACCAATCATAAATGTTGGGTTAATTATTATAATTGGAAAACCAACATTTTTATGACGTTCCAGCAAGTAGTTTTGAGCATTGTATTTGCTCAACATATAATCCATCTTAAAATGTCCACTGTTAAATGTGTTGGTTTCGTTGCCCGGTTTTTCTAATGTTCCATTTCCAAATGAACTAGCCGTTCCAATGTGAATCATACGTTTTATTCCCTTGATTTCTGCGCTTCGCGAAACAATTCGGGTTCCTTGAAAATTCACATTCGTTATTGCGTTCGATTTTCTTGGCCAAACAGCTGTTGAAGCGGCTGCATGAATTAGAAACTGACAATCCGTCATAGCCGATTGAACTTCTTCTTGGTTTAAAATATTGCCATATCTAATTTCTATTTCAAGACCTTCTAAAACAGTTGATTTACTCTGGGGTAGCACAAAAGCTACAACCGAATAATGTTGCTTGATCAATTCTCGACAAATAGAAGCTCCAAGCATACCATCTGCCCCTGTAACAAGTACTTTATCTCTCATTTTGACTTTTTGTCAAAATTTGAGTTAATCAACCAAGACGTGAAATTGATTTTTAAAACAGCTCGCGTGGTCCTTGTGTGAAATGCAAATTAGTCAAGGCTCTACTTGATAGAATGATCTTTAAATGCGAAAACCAAAAGATGATTAATTTTTTGTTGCGTAATTCGCAAATAACGAGCTAAAAATTTGCTGCTAAAAACTTAAATCTGCTTCTATTTTCTTTTTAAACGAATTGATTGTTCGTTCAAATTCGAAGAAGAAATTATTGCGTTCTTTCTCATTGACAATACTGATCAAACTTGAATTGGCCAATTGTTTATCGATGATCAACTTTGAATCATTGACATAGTTTTCATTAGTTGTTTCCAAATAATTCATGATGTTGTGTGTCAAATACAAGCCTTGTAATTCTTTACTTTGATAGAAAAATGTTGCATCAGAATTAATGGTTTCATTCAAATACATTTTAAAATCATTCCCACCTGCAGGAGCTTGTGTACCAAACATGAACTTCTTCCCGATGTTGGCCTGTTCGCGCAAATGAGAGGAAAGCATCAAAACACGATCATACAAGAAAACAGCATATTCTGGATCTTCAAATAAATGAGCGTTGTAATAATAATGGATTTGACGCAAGAATCCACGCATGAATTCTGGATCGTAAATTTCTTGAGAAGGAATAGAGTTGTAAATCTGTAAAATTTCTTTCCCCAAAGAAAATGCAGAATCACTCGTTTTTTCATGCTTAAAAGGTAAGTCTTTATAAGCGCTAATTTGCAAATGTGTTTTTGCCCAGAAATACAATTTAAAGCGAACCAATTGTGGGAAATTCAACAATTGAAACAACTGTATATTATTGACAGATAATACGATTTCTGGAGACGATAACGTTTTTAATTTCTGAAAGGCTTGTAAAATTCCTTCTAAATACGATTCAAGACTGAAATCAAATGTATCTAACGGTGGATAGGAAAAAACAACCTTTCCATTACCAAATTCGCACAGAGCATCAAATGAAATATTGTAATGCCCACATATTTTTTTTACCTCTTGAATGGTCAGAGGTGTCTCATTGCGGTAACGACGATAAACGGCATCCGGACTAATACTCAAAATGTCTGATAAAGCATTTCCAATTGAGTCTTCTCCCGCGATTTTTTGCTTGAGTAGCTGGAATAGGGTAGTTTGAATGTCTTGTTTCATAAGCGTAATGATAGTTAAAAATAGAAAAAATACACCAAGCTAAGTAGAAAAAATCAATCCTATGGCTGAACAAACGAATTATTCTCTATCTTTGCACCCTTAAATAAATTAATTTATAAATCGAGGTTTCGTACCTCACATTGTAAAACAACTATGGCAACTCGTATTAGATTGCAAAGACATGGTAAGAAAGGAAATGCTTTCTTCCACATCGTAGCTGCAGACAGCAGAGCGAAAAGAGATGGTAAATTCATCGAAAAATTAGGTGTTTATAACCCAAACACTAATCCAGCAACAATCGATATCAATTTTGATAAAACGTTGAACTGGGTGCAAGTTGGTGCTGAAATGTCAGATACAGCACGTGCTATTTTATCATACAAAGGTGTTTTGTACAAAAACCACTTGTTGAATGGTGTTAAAAAAGGTGCGTTGACTGCTGATCAAGTTGAAGCTAAATTTGCAGCTTGGTTAGCTGAGAAAGATGCTAAAATTGCAGGTAAAGTTAGCGGATTGGCTAAAAATGCAGATGCGGATAAAGCAGCTCGTTTGAAAGCTGAGGCAGATGCAAACGCAGCGAAAGCAGCGGCAATCGAAGCTAAAAACACTCCAGCTGTTGAAGAAGTAGCAGAAGAAGTTGCTGAAGTTGAGGCAACTGAAGAAGCGACTCCAGAAGCATCTGAAGAAGCAACTGAAGCTCCAGCTGAAGAAGCAGGAGAAGCAGAAGCATCTGCAGAGTAAAAATTGACATTGAATGAATAAAGCAGACTGCTTTCATTTAGGATATGTAGCGAAACTTCACGGATTTAAAGGTGAAGTTTCGCTGTTTTTAGACGTTACGAATCCAGAAGATTACGAAACGCTAGATGCCTTGTTTATTGAAATTAACGGGCAATTATCACCCTTTTTTGTTTCTTCCTTTAAATTGAAAAACAAAGGCTTTGCCGCTGTGAAGTTTGAAGGAGTTGATTCAGAAAATGATGCGCGTATCTTGTTGCGTAAAAATTTGTTCCTACCGGCTCAAATCCTTCCAAAACTTTCTGGTAAAAACTTCTATGATCATGAAGTTGTTGGGTTCACCGTAGTTGATGTTAACTTCGGTGAAGTTGGGGTGATGGAATCAGTCATTGATTTGTCTGTGAATCCATTGTTGCAAATCATGAATGGATCAAAAGAGGTACTCATTCCACTTATCGATGGCATGGTTCAAGAAGTGGATCGTAAGAAAAAGACATTGACAATCAATGCTCCAGCTGGGCTGATAGAATTGTATTTAGGTTAGAATTATTGTTATAATTGTTGACAGAGGTGATACGATGAGTTTATCGAATTGTTCTCAAAGGCAACAGTACAGCTAATCATCAACTATGAATCCTAAATCACAAATTTTCCAATTCAAACACTTTTCCATTTCTCAATCCAATTCAGCACTAAAAGTTGGAACGGATGCCATGGTTCTTGGTGCTTTAATTGAAACCACAACTGAAAAATCGGCGCTTGATATTGGAACAGGAACAGGTGTTTTAGCCTTAATGCTCGCACAGAAAAATGCAACATTGACAATCGATGCAATTGAAATTGATTCAGGCTCTTGCATGGATGCAAATCTCAACTTTGAGAACTCAAAATGGAAGAATCGCTTGTCTTTAATTGAAGGTGATTTTTTAACGCATTCCTTCACGAATAATTACGATCTGATTGTTTCGAATCCGCCTTTTTACATGGATGGTTTAGTAAGTTTAGATGAACGAAATAATACAGCAAAACATTCGAATGAATTGAATTTTAACTCACTTTTTAACCGCGTAAATCAGCTACTTTCATTAGATGGCTCTTTTTGGTTAATCTATCCCTTCGAAATACATTCGTACGTGGAGTCAATAGCAAGTGAAATAGGGCTGTTTCTCTGTCAATTAATTGAAATTCAAGGAAAGCCAAATCGTCCGACACGAATGATCGCGTGTTATAAAAAAGTCGCATCGAATGTCAGGTATGAAGTCTTCCTAATTCGCAACGAAGATGGCAATTATTCGCCAAGTTACATTGAAGCAACCCTTGAATTTCATTCAAAAAAAATCGTTCGCTAATTTCATTCATTTTCAATGAGTTAATGCGTTGTTTATAAAAGATTCAGTTTTTTTTAAAATTATCTCACTTTTTTGGTAGCAAAGACCAAAGGAAAGAATAAATTTGCAGGTGTTTTTTTAACGTTCTTTAAGAATTATTTCAATTCTGAATGGAGCAAAAGGAGAAAAGACGGACATTTTTAGAGGATTAAATTGATTAAGAAATGAAATCAACAGGAATCGATTATTTACCAATATTGCTTCAGATTGGAGTGGTAGGTGGTTTTGTTGCGTTTGTATTATTCATTACGCACTATCTTGGGCCACGCCTAAAATCAAAGAAAAAAGATGCGAACTGGGAATGTGGTGTAGAATCAAAGGGAGATGCGCGTTTTCCTGTTTCTATCCGTTATTTCATGACGGCAATTTTATTCGTTTTGTTTGATGTGGAGGTGATTTTCTTCTATCCTTACGCTGTTAATTTTAAAGCATTAGAACTAGAAGGCCTTTTGGCTGTTATACTATTTGTAGCCTTTTTCTTAATTGGCTTTTTCTATGTACTTAAAAAAGGAGCATTAGAATGGGAAAAATAGAAGATTTACAAGTGATAAATGGTGAAGGATATCAGCTTTCATCACTTGAAAAAGTTGTAGCAAGTGCACGTGCCAATTCAGTTTGGCCTTTGCCGTTTGCAACTTCTTGTTGTGGTATTGAATACATGGCAACAATGGGAAGTAACTACGATTTAGCGCGATTTGGAATGGAACGAATGTCCTTTTCACCTCGTCAAGCTGATTTATTAATCGTAGCTGGAACAATCTCTAAAAAATTAGCACCAGTATTAAAACAAGTGTACGAACAAATGGCTGAACCGAAATGGGTGCTTTCTGTTGGTGCATGTGCTAGTTCAGGAGGTATTTTTGATACATATTCAGTTTTACAAGGGATTGACCGTGTAATTCCTGTTGATGTTTACGTTCCAGGATGTCCACCGCGACCAGAACAAATCATCGACGGTATCATGAAGATTCACGAAATGGTGAAACATGAATCGCTACGAAGAAGATATTCAGACGAATATAAATCATTGTTGAATTCATACAATATTGAAAACAATGAAGAGTAATTTAACCAACGAGCAAGTAGCTGAACGTTTACAAAAACAGTTTGGTGAGCACATCAAATCGGTGGAAACACCATATGATTTCTTGACAATTGAAGTGGATGCTGCGAAATTATACGATATCATTTTTTGGTTGAAAACAGATAGCGAATTGCAAATTTCGTTTTTAACCAATTTAGGTGGTGTCCACTATCCTGACAACGAAGGACGCGAGTTTGCTATTGTTTATCACTTACAAAGTATGGTCAACAATTTCAGATTGCGTTTAAAAGCATTCGTTTCGAAAGAAAATACTGAAGTAGATTCAATCGTAGATATCTATGCTGGAGCGAATTGGATGGAACGTGAAACATTTGATTTTTACGGAATCACATTCAACGGTCACCCAGACATGAGAAGAATTTTAAATGAAGATTCAATGGATTACTTCCCAATGCGTAAAGAATACCATTTGGAAGATGCAACCCGTGAAGATAAAGACGACCGTTTCTTCGGTAGATAAAATTGCAGAGTTATGAGTAATTGGATGGAAGAAAAATTGCACGATTCAGGTTTTGTTGAGAAATCATCTGAAACAATCGATGGCGATATAGCAACATTGAATCTTGGGCCAACGCACCCTGCAACCCACGGTATTTTCCAAAATGTATTGAAAGTAGATGGAGAAAAAATTCTTTCTTCTGAACAAACAGTTGGATACATTCACCGTGCATTTGAAAAATTAGCGGAAAGAAGACCTTATAATCAAATTACACCAATCACAGACCGTTTGAACTATTGTTCATCGCCAATCAATAACATGGGTTGGGAAATGACAGTTGAGAAATTGATTGGTGCTGAGATTCCAAAACGTGTTGAGTACATGCGTGTAATCATCATGGAATTAGCACGTATAGCAGACCATTTGGTGTGTAACTCGGTAATTGGTGTTGATACGGGTGCCTTAACTGGATTTACCTATGTATTCCAAGAGCGTGAGAAAATCTATGAATTGTACGAAGAAGTGTGTGGTGCACGACTAACGACAAACATCGGTCGTATCGGTGGATTCGAAAGAGATTTCTCTCCGACATTTTATAAAAAATTAGACAATTTCTTAAAAACGTTCCCGAAAGTGTTCAACGAGTTTGATTCACTTTTATCGCGTAATAGAATTTTCATGGATCGTACGATAGGAGCAGGTCCAATTTCTGCGCAACGCGCATTAGATTATTCCTTTGTTGGACCAAACTTGCGTGCTGCAGGTGTTGATTACGATGTACGCGTAATGAATCCATATTCGTCTTACGAAGATTTCGATTTCATTGTACCTGTGGGAACACAAGGTGATACCTACGATCGTTTCCAAGTAAGACAAGAAGAAATTCGTCAAAGTCTTCGCATTATTGAACAAGCATACAAAAATCTTCCAGAAGGAAGTTATAAGGCAGATATTCCTGAGTTCTATTTACCTCCGAAAGAAGAGGTGTACAATAACATGGAAGCCTTGATTTATCACTTCAAAATTGTAATGGGAGAAACACCAATTCCTGCTGGTGAAGTTTATCACAGTGTGGAAGGTGGTAACGGTGAATTGGGCTATTACCTAATTTCTGATGGTGGTCGTTCTCCGTATCGTTTACAATTTAGAAGACCTTGTTTTATTTACTACCAAGCATATCCTGAAATGATTACCGGTCAAAATATCAGTGATGCTGTATTGACTTTGAGTAGTATGAATGTTATTGCCGGTGAATTAGACGCATAAGTTATGAGTAAAACACACGTTGATTTAAGCAAAAGACACAGCGAAAAGCCAACTTTCAGTGCCGAAAAAATGGCGGAAGTTCAAGCTTTGATTGCGTCATATCCAGAAGGTAAAAGCAAAAGTGCCTTGATTCGTATTTTGCATATTGCAGAGGAAGAATTTGGCGGATGGTTAAGTATCGAAACAATGGATTATGTTGCTGAGATTTTGAACATTCAACCAATCGAAGTATACGAGGTTGCAACATTCTATACAATGTTCAATCTTGATCCAGTTGGAAAACATGTATTTGAAGTATGTCACACAGGTCCTTGTATGATCAGTGGAAGCGACAACATCATGGAATACATTCAACAAAAATTGGATATCAAAGTAGGTGAAACAACAAAAGACGGAATGTTTACATTGAAAACGGCTGAGTGCTTAGGCGCTTGTGGTTACGCTCCGATGTTGCAATGTGGTAAAAAATTCCACGAACACCTTACGAAAGAAAGAGTAGATGAAATTATTGCCGCTTACCGTTCAGGTGAGTTGCCTAAATAATGTTTAAATGAATTTGTGTTTCCAAAAAATGATTAAGATTTAGGCGGAGTACTTTTTGAATTCACGGAGTTTACTTTAGTAAATGAGTAGTGTTCAATAATAGGACAACGACAAGATTAATCAGTTTTTAAACACAGTATAAGAAAGTAAGAATGGCGAGAAAGTTACTTTTAGAGCATGACGATGTACCAGGAATCGAAACTTTTGAAGTTTATCGTAAACTGGGTGGATATCGTTCTGTAGAAAAAGCATTGAAAACAATGTCTCCTGAACAAGTTGTTGAGGAAGTTCAAAAATCAGGCTTAAGAGGTCGTGGTGGAGCTGGTTTCCCTACAGGAATGAAATGGTCGTTTTTAGCAAAACCAGAAGGTGTTCCAAGATACCTTTTGTGTAACGCGGATGAGAGTGAGCCAGGAACTTTCAAAGACCGTTATTTAATGGAGAAAATTCCACACAAATTAATTGAAGGGATGATTGTTTCAAGTTTTGCACTTGGAGCAAATTTGTCGTTCATTTATATCCGTGGTGAATATATGTGGGTATTAGAGATTCTTGAAAAAGCAATCGCTGAAGCCTATGCAAATGGTTTCTTAGGAAAAAATATCCTTGGTTCTGGTTACGATTTGGATTTACGTGTTGCTCCAGGTGGAGGTGCGTATATCTGTGGTGAAGAAACTGCATTAATCGAATCATTGGAAGGAAAACGTGGTAATCCACGTATGAAACCACCATTCCCAGCTGTAAAAGGTTTATGGGGATGTCCAACTGTAGTAAACAATGTCGAAACGATTGCTGCCGTTGTTCCAATTATAAACGATGGTGGTGAAGAATACGCAAAAATTGGACTTGGAAAAAGTACAGGGACAAAATTAATTTCAGCTAGTGGAAACTTGGTTCGTCCAGGTGTTTACGAAATCGAAATGGGTATGACTGTAGAGGAATTTATCTATGGTGATGACTGGTGTCGTGGAATCGCAAACGGAAAGAAAATTAAAGCGTGTATTCCTGGAGGTTCTTCAGTTCCTATTCTTCCTGCTCACTTGATTACAAAAACAGCTGCTGGTGAAGATCGTTTGATGACCTACGAAAGTTTGTCTGATGGTGGTTTCGCGACAGGTTCAATGTTGGGTTCAGGTGGATTTATCGTGTTTGATGAAGACCAATGTATCGTCCGAAATACGTGGACGTTTGCTCGTTTCTATGCACACGAATCATGTGGACAATGTTCACCATGTCGTGAAGGAACAGGTTGGATGGAAAAAGTATTGAACCGTTTGGAGCATGGACAAGGAAATATGCGTGATATCGATTTGTTGGCTGAAATCAACAAGAAAATAGAAGGAAACACTATTTGTCCACTTGGTGATGCTGCGGCATGGCCAGTAGCGGCTGCAATTCGTCACTTCCGTGAAGAGTTTGAATGGCACGTTACAAATCGTGAAGAATCACAAACAAGAAATTACGGTTTGCTCAAAGCACCAGTAGTAGGTTAATGTTAATTCGCTGTAAAGCAATAAAATAACAAAATTATGGTAAAGGTTACCATTGATGACGTTCAGATAGAAGTAGAACCAGGAACAACAATCCTGAATGCTGCTCGTCAAATTGGAGGCGATGTCGTTCCTCCGGCGATGTGTTTTTATAGCAAACTTCCAGGAACGGGAGGGAAATGTAGAACATGTTTGGTGGAAGTGGCAGCTGGTTCTGAAAAAGATCCACGTCCAATGCCAAAATTAGTGGCTTCTTGTTCAACACAAGTGATGGACGGAATGATTGTAAAAAACAAAACAAGTGAACGCGTTCAAGAAGGACGTGGTGGCGTTGTTGAGTTCTTATTGATCAATCACCCGTTGGATTGCCCTGTGTGTGACCAAGCTGGTGAGTGTAACTTACAAGATCTTGGATTCGAGCATGGCGGAGCGAAAACACGCTACGAAGAAGAAAGAAGAACGTACGATCCAATCGATATTGGTAACAAAATCAAATTGCACATGAACCGTTGCATTTTGTGTTACCGTTGTGTTCACGTTGCTAATCAGTTGACTGATTCGCGTGTACATGGTGTCTTGAATCGTGGTGAACATGCAGAAATTAGTACATACATCGAAAATGCAATTGAAAATGATTTTTCAGGAAACATGATCGATGTTTGTCCAGTTGGAGCATTGACGGATAAAACATTCCGTTTCAAAAGCCGTGTTTGGTTCTTGAAACCAATGGACGTTTCATGTGAATGTACAAAATGTTCTGGTAAAGCAGTTGCTTGGATGTTCGGAGACGAAATCTACCGTGTTACTGCACGTAAAGATAAATATGGCGAAGTAGAAGACCAAGATGGAAAAACTGGTTGGATTTGTAACGATTGTCGTTTCGAAAAGAAAGATCCGTCAAAATGGAACATTGAAGGTCCTCGTAAAATCAATCGTCACTCTGTTATTTCTCAAGGACACTACCAAAGTCCAAGAGGTAATTCACAAAAAAAAATTAACTAATGGAGACTAGTGAATTAATCGAAAAGCTCGTTTTAATCGTTGTTTTATTTGCAGTTACTTTAGGAATTGCGGCGTATGCAACTTATTTCGAGCGTAAAGTTGCAGCTTGGTTTCAGGATCGTATCGGTCCAGATAGAGCTGGTCCATTCGGAATCTTACAACCGCTCGCAGATGGTGGGAAATTATTCTTTAAAGAAGATTTTATTCCAGATGCAGCTGAAAAATGGTTGTTTATTTTAGGTCCTGGTATTGCCATGTTTACAGCATTGATGACAGGTTCAGTTATTCCTTGGAGTACAAACTTGACCTTGTTTGGTCAAGACATTGCGTTACAAGTGGCTGATGTTAACATCGGAATCTTGTTCATCATGGGCTTCCTTTCGATTGGAGTGTATGGAATCATGATTGGTGGTTGGGCGTCGAACAACAAATATTCATTATTCAGTGCCGTTCGTGCAAGTTCTCAAATGATTTCTTACGAGTTAGCAATGGGAATCTGTGTAATTGTAATTGTTATGATGACAGGAAGTTTAGGCTTGAGAGAAATCGTTGATGCACAACACGGAATGAACTGGAACGTATTCTATCAACCCGTGGCATTTGTTGTATTCTTCATTTGTGCTTTAGCAGAAACAAATCGTGCTCCTTTCGATTTACCTGAATGTGAGAGTGAGTTAATTGGAGGATACCACACAGAATATGGTTCAATGAAAATGGGATTCTATTTATTCGCTGAGTATGTGAGTTTATTCATTTCATCTGCTGTTATTTCAACATTATTCTTTGGAGGATACAACTTCCCGGGAATGGACAATTTTGAAGGAAATACATTGGCGATCCTTGGTGTTGTGGCGATGTTCACAAAAACATTCATTTTCGTCTTTATTTTCATGTGGATCAGATGGACACTTCCTCGTTTCCGTTTCGATCAATTGATGCATTTGGGTTGGAAAAGTTTAATTCCAATTTCGCTAATTAATTTATTAATCACCGGACTTGTCATTGCGTTCAATGAAGGTTGGTTTAAATAACTAGATGAAGACTATGCAAAGTTTAACTGATAGAAAGAAAGTAGTTTCCAAAAAGGAAATGACCTTCATGGAGAAACTCTACCTTCCTGCAATTATTGGCGGGATGTGGATTACCTTCAAGCATTTATTCCGTAAAAACAACACGGTAAAATATCCTGAAGAGACTCGTGAATTTGCTCCGGTTTACCGCGGACAACATGTGTTGAAGCGCGATGAAGAAGGACGTGAGAATTGTACGGCTTGTGGATTGTGTGCAGTGGCATGTCCAGCTGAGGCAATAACGATGGTCGCTGCAGAGCGCGTAAAAGGAGAAGAAAACCTTTACCGTGAAGAGAAATACGCTGAGAAATACGAAATCAATATGTTGCGTTGTATCTTCTGTGGATTGTGCGAAGAAGCATGCCCGAAAGAAGCAATCTTCTTGACAGATCGTATTGTTCCTTCAAATTTCGAACGCGATGAATTTGTATATGGTAAAGATCGATTGGTAGAACAATTGAATGACCGTATCGATATTACGAAAAGACAACACACTGGTAAAAGATCGAAGATATGAGTTTAGAACTAGTCGCAACAATTTTGGGTGGTTTAACCATTGGTTCTGCTTTAATGGTAGTAATCAGTAAACACCCTGTGAGAAGTGTACTTTTTTTAGTACTTACTTTCTTCCTTATTTCATCGAACTATATTTTGATGAATGCTCAATTCCTTGCAATCGTTAACATTATCGTATACGCTGGTGCAATCATGGTATTGTTCCTGTTCGTTCTGATGTTACTGAATCTAAGTAAGGACAATGAACCGAAAAGTCCATTCTACATTAAAATTGCCGCAGTAACCGCTGGAGGTGTTCTTTTGACAGTGTTGATTGCTGCTTTGAAAGATGGAATCACAGTGGGCGCAACATCAACGGTAGATGGTTCAAGTGAAGGTTTGGTTCAAAATCTTGGACATTTGTTATTTACGAAATACGTATTGCCATTTGAAATTTCTTCTGTCTTGTTCATTGCAGCAATGGTTGGAGCGGTTCTTTTAGCAAAACGTGAAAAACAATTAATTGATTAATTATGGTTCTAGCAAGTATATTTGAATCAGGCGTGTCAATTCAATTCTACATCGTTTTGTCAACTATCCTTTTCGCGATAGGGGCAATTGGTGTATTGATTCGACGCAATATGATCATCCTTTTAATGTGTATTGAATTAATGTTGAACGCAGTGAACTTATTGTTGGTAGCATTCTCAACGTATTTCGGTAAAGCAGATGGTCAAATATTTGTCTTCTTTATCATGGTTGTTGCAGCAGCTGAAGCAACAGTTGGTTTATCGATCTTGGTAATGGCTTATAGAAATATTCGCACAACGGATGTTAGTATTTTCAATAAACAAAAAGGATAAACGATGGCAGTAGATCAATTAATAGTAATGATTTTGGCGTTGCCGCTTTTGGGTGCGCTAATCAATGGAACGATTGGGAAAAACTTGCCAAAACAAATCGTTGGTTCAATCGCTACAATCGTCATGTTTGCAGCTTTTGGATTGGCCTTGATGGTTTTCAATTCAAATCACGAAGAGAAAATTATTCACTTGTTTAGCATCATTAACCTTGATAGTTTAACATTAAACGCTCGTTTCCAAGTGGATTCACTTTCAATTTGGATGACCTTGATTGTAACAGGTGTTGGATCTTTGATTCACTTATTCTCAATGGGCTACATGAGCCACGACAAAGGATACTACAAATTCTTTACGTACCTGAACTTGTTCATCTTTGCGATGTTAATCTTAGTATTGGGAAGTAACTACTTCATGTTGTTCTTCGGATGGGAAGGAGTAGGGATTTGTTCTTACTTGTTAATCGGATTCCATTACAGTGATGAGCAAAAAGGAATGTTGAACGGACTTGCAGCGCGCAAAGCCTTTATCATGAACAGAATTGGTGATTTAGGTTTATTAATCGCTTTGTTCTTAATCCTAATGCAATTTGGAACCTTGGAATACCGCGAAGTAGCGGATAAGTTATTGGTTGAAAACATGATGCCAACAACTTGGATGATGTTTGGAATTACACTTTGTTTGTTCATCGGAGCAACTGGTAAATCAGCTCAAATTCCATTGTTTACATGGTTGCCAGATGCGATGGCGGGACCAACACCAGTTTCAGCTTTGATTCACGCAGCGACGATGGTAACAGCAGGAATTTTCTTGGTTGTTCGTTCGAACTTCATGTTTGAAACGCCTGGAGCTCAAGCCACTCAGGACATTATGTTGTATGTTGGTTTGGCTACATCATTGGCTGCAGCGTTCATGGCGATGCGTCAAAACGATATCAAAAAAGTATTGGCTTATTCAACAGTATCTCAATTAGGATTATTGTTTGTTGCATTAGGAATGGGCGCTTACACAGCTGCAATGTTCCACGTTACAACACATGCATTCTTTAAAGCATTGTTGTTCTTAGGTTCTGGAAGTGTGATTCACGCAATGTCAGACGAACAAGATATTCGTAAAATGGGTGGATTGAAAAAGTACATTCCGATTACACACATTACCTTCTTAATTGGAACATTGGCAATCGCTGGTTTCCCATTATTATCAGGTTTCTATTCGAAAGATGAGATTTTAGCGCATGCTGTCATGCACAGTCCAGTGATTTATGGAATCCTAATGGTTTCAGTTGCGATGACAGCAATTTATATGTTCCGTTTGTACTTCTTGACATTTCATGGAACGTTCCGCGGAACTGAAGAGGCAAAACATCATTTACACGAAAGTCCAAAAAGCATGACAATTCCATTGTTGGTGTTGGCAGTTCTTTCTGTAATCGGTGGTGCTTTGAACTTGCCAGGAGTAATCTTAAGCAAAGGAACACATTGGATGTCTCATTTCTTGGAGCATAACACACGTGGTTTGGAATTGATTGAAACACATCATTTGTCAAACAGCCAAGCGATGTTATTAATGGGTGGAGCAGTTTTGA
>JBDLVK010000051.1:0-72822 GCA_039804825.1 Bacteroidota bacterium | reverse complement strand
GAAGGACAATTTTACGCCTTGCCACAATCACCACAAACGTTTAAGCAATTGTTGATGGTTTCAGGTTTCGATCGTTACTACCAAATTGTAAAATGTTTCCGTGACGAAGATTTACGTGCTGACCGTCAACCTGAGTTTACACAAATCGACTGTGAAATGGCGTTTGTTGAACAGGATGACATTTTGAATACGTTTGAAGGATTGATTAAACACCTTTTTAAAACTGTTCGTGGCGTTGAATTTACAGAGCCGTTCCCACGCATGGATTATGCTGAAGCAATGGCTCGTTATGGCTCAGATAAACCAGATATCCGTTTCGGAATGGAATTCGTTGATTTGAATGATGTTGCACAAGGAAAAGGATTTGCCATTTTCGATAGCGCTGAAGCAGTTATTGCGATCAATGCAGAAGATTGTGTTGAATACACTCGTAAACAAATTGATGAGCTTACTGAGTGGGTAAAACGCCCTCAAATTGGAGCGAAAGGATTGGTTTACGTTCGTTGCAATGCAGATGGAACATTTAAATCTTCAGTCGATAAATTCTACTCGCAAGAAGATTTAGCTGCTTGGGCACAAAAAGCGAATGCGAAACCTGGAGATTTAATTCTTGTGTTGAGCGGTGATCTGGACAAAGTACGCAAACAAATGAACGAATTGCGTTTACACATGGGTAACGAACTTGGATTGCGCAATCCAAACGTTTTCAAACCTTTGTGGGTATTGGATTTCCCATTGTTAGAATGGGATGAAGAAAGTGGACGTTATCATGCAATGCATCACCCATTTACTTCTCCGAAACCAGAAGATATGCACTTAATTCAAACAGATCCTGGAAAAGTACGTGCAAATGCATACGATTTAGCAATGAATGGTGTTGAACTTGGTGGTGGATCTATTCGTATACACGATAGAGATTTGCAATCACGTATGTTTGATCTATTAGGATTTACGAAAGAAGATGCACAAGCTCAATTCGGTTTCTTAATGAGTGCATTTGAATACGGAGCGCCTCCACACGGTGGATTAGCATTTGGTTTAGATCGCTTAGTAGCAACAATGGGTGGTTCTGAATCAATTCGTGATTACATCGCTTTCCCGAAAAACAATAGTGGACGTGATACAATGATTGATGCGCCATCACCATTACACGCAGACCAATTGAAAGAATTGGGAATTAAATTAAACGCATAAGACCACACGATAAAATGATACTTGAAGAATACAAAATTCCTTCTTATCAAAACTCGAAGTGATTAAAAAATTAAAATATGCTAGGCATTGAGGATGAGATGTTGGGAGTTTACATACGTAAATGACCAACGTCGATTTCCGACAATAACGACGCAGATTTAAATTTTTTAGGCACTTTTTTTTTGCCTAACAATTTTTTTATGGAACAATACACCGACTACATCGGCTACATCGCTTCGAGCGTTGTACTTCTATCATTTCTCATGCGAAAAATGATTTTCCTGCGCATAGTTAACACTATCGGTTGCGTATTTTTCATTGTTTACGGAATTCTTTTAGGAGAGGCTCCGATCATTATCACGAATGCCGCAATTGTTTTAATCAACATCTACTATTTAAGCAGAACGAGCAAAGAAGCGAAAAGAGATTAATTTGAAATTACTTCGTATTTCTCTCCAACAACTTTAAACGAAGTTCGGCGATTACGTTGATGTAATTCTTCTTTTCGTTCCTTCGTTTTTTGTTTGTTTATATAATCTTCTGTCAATAAAATTCGATCTCCTTTTTCGTTCAATATTGGTTTTTTATCCGAACCAGCCATGAAATTAGGTTGTGTTTCTCCGTATCCTTTTGGGATCAAACGCTCACGTGCAATTCCTTTAGAAACCAAATAGTCAACACACGATTTCGCACGTCTTTGCGATAAATCGAGATTATAAATATCAACACCACGACAATCCGTATGCGAATTGATTTCCACGACAAGGTTATTATTCAAGACCAAGAATTCGTAGATTTTATCCAAACGTTGCATCGAAATTGGACGCAATTTGTCAGAATCGAAATCGTATTCAATTCCTTCAATTTCAATTTCATCCTGTGGAATTGGATTTAAATAAAAATCTTGCGTCAATGCTGTCGATTCAGTGATTGTCTTTGTATTAATATTCGCAGCATCTGCAAAGTACTTTTCTTTTTGAGCTTTAATGAATAATTCCCAGCCATGCGTTAGTTCTTTTTCATAATATCCATTCGCATCCGATTGAATCACAAAAGGAGCAAATTCACCGTCAACATCTTTGAATGTTAAGTTGGCGTATGGCAAAATTTCATTGGTTGCAGCATCATAGGAATAACCACTTAAAACAATGCGGATCGGTTCGTTGGTCACTTCATAAATATCATAACAATGTCCCGATTCGCAAGGTTCGCGATCACTCGACAAAAATCCTTTCATCAATTTCGTATCCCAAATTAAGTAGGCATCGTCCTTACTTGAGTTGATTGGTAGACCCAAATTGGCTGGATTATTAAAGGTCTCAGCATCTTTGTCGTAGAAACTTTTGTATACATCCAGACCTCCGATTGAGTTATGTCCATTTGAACTGAAAAACAAGGTGGATGAAGCTTCATGAAAGAATGGAGTTACCTCATCTAAATCTGAATTTACAGGATATCCCAAATTAATGGCATCGCCTACAAGATTTCCTAAAGGATCAATTTCAATTTTCCAAATATCAAATCCTCCTTGTCCTCCCGGGCGATTACTCGAAAAATACAAGGTTTGTCCATCCATTGAAACAAACGGTTGCATGCTTTTGTATCCTGGAACATTCACTTTTGCATCCAATTTATATGCTTCATAGAATTTAAAATCCACCATACGACCCAAATAGATGCTTTGGTCTTTACGATTGTCATCACTCCAGCGGGTGTAAAAAATCACATTTTGATTGTTGATTGTTGCTGCTGCATCATGTTGTGCTGAATTAAGTGGTCGTCCAAAATTTGTTGCTTTACCCCAATTTCCAGCTTCATTCCGTTCTGTCCAATAGATGTCGCACAAAAAAGCTGATTCTTGTTCTGGTTCCAAAATTACACCGCCAGCTCTTGCTGATGTGAACATGACACGATTTTCATTCCCAAAATAATTTACCGCAAACGAAGAAGTACCTATGTTAAAGACTGTTGAATCAGCCAATTGAATTTGCACCTCCGGCTTTACATTGTCTCCATTCAAGGCGTAATAACAACCCGTAATATTCAGCTGAGCTGTGCGTAATAAGGAATCTGCGTATTTTTCAGATTTAATGTACGTTTCAAATTCACTAATTGCCTGATCATAATTTTTAATGTTCATCAATGCATTGGCATAGTAAAATTGGTCATTAGGATATGATCCTTTTTTACTTGTTTTCGCAAAATAATCTGCTGCATGATTGTAATCATACGTTTTTTGATAACACATCGCGATTTGGTGATCGACGTAATCTTCCAATGAAACAAGTTGATTACTATCCACTTCAATGCCTTTTTTAGGTAATTTTTGATTTGTTACCTCAATTTCATATGGCAAAACCATTGAACCCATTCCAACAGAATCGTTCAAAGCCTTTTTGTAATAGGTCAATGCATTATAGTAATCTTCTTGCGCATAAAAATTATCCGCGTTGTAAATCCAAACCTTTTTTGATTGTGAATAGGCATTTAAACCAATCAGACAAACAAGAACTAATAGAAATCTTTTCATGGTACTATTCATTACAATCTTGGACAAATTTTATCGACTTTCGGTTTGTTTTTTCCATTCACATAGGTAAACGACAATTCGAAACCACCTTTACCAGTTGACACTGTTGATAAAGAAGAAACATTCACATCATACCCCAATTTAACGATGAAATTTTCTTTTTTAACTCCAAATGTGGCAATCGCTGCATCTTTTGCACGGTAGATCAATCCACCAAGCAAATAGGTTTCGCTTCCTTTTAGTAAATAACCTGCTTCCAAGGCAAAGGTTTGTTCATTGAACTTTTCTTGTTGCATAATCAAAACCTTAGGAAGGAGATAAAACAATTCAGTGATGTTTATTCGCGTTCCTATATGCGCATAAAAACGCATCGGTAAACGATTGTCTTGTCCAAAAAAGGATTCATTTGGTTGAAGCAAATTAAACGCTGAAATTCCAACAAAAGGATTCAATTTACTTTGTTGACGTGCATAATAGTACAATAAACTTGCATTCGCAACAGGAACAATCATAGACTGAGCACCAAATGTTTCGCCAGAAACAAGCGAAGTATTGAATTCACCACCGTTATTCAGTGTGTATTGATTGTTAAACGACAACAATTGATATTCAACAGATTTTTGCATGGCTCCAGCTTGAATTCCAAACGATAAATTGTTGAAACGTCTTTTATCCAGCGACATATTGTAGGCTGCAGAAACTAAACCTTGTAGTACATTAAAGTTTCCATAACCTGCTCGGAAATTATGAATTTGCACACCAAACCCCCACTTGCGAACGGGCATATCAAAACTCACCAAAGCAGATGTGTACGGTTTGAAATTGACCGATTTCCACTGTGTTCTATATTGCGCATGAACACGCCATTTTCCTTCAAAAACACCTGTCATTCCTGAATTTAAAAACAAAGGCGCAGCATCATACATCGATAAATGCGCATCTTGAGCCTTCAATTTTGGTACTAAGCCAATTAAGAAAAAAACAACTATAAACTTCTTCATGATTAACGCATTAAAGTAACATCACCCGACTTCTTCACAATCTGACCATTCGTCATTTCAACTGTAAACGTCCAAGTATAAACACCCATTGGAGCTCTCTCTCCTTGATACATTCCGTTCCAACCTTCTAATGCATCATTCGATTCGTAGATTAACTGTCCCCAATTGTTGTAAATTTTAAAATCTACTGTTTTGAAAGGTCCCCCACGAATAATAAATACATCATTCTCACCATCTTCATTTGGTGTGAAACCTGTCGGTAATACAGGTAATAAGGCAATTGCCAAATCCGCTTTTGTCGTATCCTGGCAACCATTAATATCGGTAACAATTAATGTTATTGGATAAACTCCACCGGTTGAATAGTTGTGAATTGAATTCTGATTGTTATCTCCTTCACCGTCTCCAAAATTCCAATACCAACTTGTTAGTTGGTTTCCAGTTGATGCATCGATGAAATTAACATCCTCCAAGGCCAAAGCTGGATTTGGATTGATTGTAAATGCAGCTGTTGGACTTGGATTGACCACAACATTTTGGAAAACACTCGCTTCACATCCTAAAGCTGATGTAGCTGTAAATTCAACCGCATAAGTTCCTGCAGAAGTGTATGTGTAGCTTGGGTTTTGTTGATTACTTATGTTTCCAGGTTCAAATTCATATTCCCAAGCATTGATGCTTCCAGAAGAAATAAATGAATTATCCGTGAAGAAGATTTCACCATTTTCACAAGCAATTGTATTCGTGAATGAAGGAATTGGTAAAGGATTGACAGTCACATTTTGTTGGATCGTATCAAAACAACCAAGACTTGATTCAACAATCAAAGTTGCATTAAACGTTCCACTAGCTGTGTAAGTATGCAACGGATCATCCGTTATGGATGTTCCAGTATCGCCAAAACTCCAATTCCATCCAACAATTGAACCTGATGGTGTTGTTGACATATCGGTAAAAACGGTATTGCTTCCTTGACATGCTGCTGTTGAACTGAAAGCAGCTGTTGGTGAACTTTTGAAAGTAACGTGTAGAGTATCATTGTCTGGAGAACATCCAAATGAACCAGCTGATGATAAAATCAAATTCACTCCGCCATTCAAAATATCTGAATTTGAAGGGAAATAAAGGTTCGATAAAAGCATGTTGCTTGGAGTAAATGCACCAGTTCCCATTGTTGACCAAGATCCAGTTTGATTCGGTCCACTTATCGTTCCGTTTAATTGAATTGCTTCGTTTTGACAAAACGCTTGATCAACACCAGCATTCACATTTGGTGGGTCGATAAAATGGATACGCAATGAATCGCTTTCTATTGGACAAATTCCGGTCGTTGAAAGTAAAACATCAATATATCCAATTGTTGTGTCGATTGGACTTACCGTGTAAAAAGTCGGAATTGCAGAAGTATTCGCAATGGATCCAAATCCATTTACTGACCAAAGTGTCGAGAATCCAGAGGTTACATTTCCGGTAAAATTAAGTACGGAGGTATTTGAACAGATAGAATCAGCCATGGTGATTGTCACTTGTGGTTGATCAATAATTGTTATTTCTAAACTGTCTTGAACCGCCAAACAATTTCCATTGTTGGTTGATGTCAAAGTCATAACAATTGTTCCAACCGTTGTATCCGAACTACTGATTAAGTAATCCGTCATCAAATTGGACTGACTTGGAGAAAAAGCTCCTGAACCTGTAGTTGACCAAACACCAGTTGATGTTGGACCAGAAATACTTCCCGACAAGGGAGCAAGCGTTGTACTTGAACAAACTACTTGATTTGGTCCTGCAATAACGGTTGGTGGATTCGTAAAGTGAATAACAACCGTATCAACATCATTTGGACAAGAGAAAAAACTACCTGCTGAAGTCAAAAACAAAGCAACACTATCAGCTGCTAAATCTGTAGGTGAAGGTGTGTAAGTTGTTGTTAAACTTCCGGAGTTACCAAAGGCACCTCCCGTTCCACCTGACCATGAAGCAGCCGAAGCAAAATTCACAAATCCACTTATTGGAACAGCTCCAACATTGTTTTTACAGAAGGTATTATCACCTCCAGCTCCAACAATTGGTGATTGAATGAAACTCACCTTCATCGTATCAGTAACAGGATTACAATTTCCAGTTGAACTAAGGACAAATGTCAATGATCCTTGCGCATAATCACTTATTGAAGGTGTATAAGAAGTAACTAAATTCGTTGGTGTAGATAATGTTCCTGTACCATCCAAAACATTCCAGATTCCAGTAATTGAACCACCAGTCACACTTCCGTTTAAGTTAATTTGAGGTTCTCCATTACACAAAATTGTATCATTTCCAGCTTTTGTGTAAACACGTCGAATAAAGGATGACATGTAGTGATATAAACAACCTGTTGTTGTTCCACCATTGATAACACCAAGCGCAAAATTATCAGTTGAATTCGTCAAGATATTTGAAGAACCCGAGGGTATTTGAGCAGTCGAATAAGTCAACTGTGCGGCATACCATTGTCCACCTGTTCCTGGAACGACATTAAAACTTCCCGCAGGAACCAATGCAGCGCTGCCATTCAGTAAGAAAGAACCTTGCGCACCGGCAGGACAAAGAACATTCAATGAAAAGTTCTGTGGATTTGTTCTAGGGAAGGTTACAATATCAGAACCCGCACAATTTAGAGGTGGCAACAAGGCTTCCCCTAATTCACAACCATAACCAGCCATATGCAATAAGTAAACTGGTTTATCCGATTGAACATGGGTTCGTGGTTGTGCCAATTGATAGCGATAGGTGTCTCCCTGATTCAAAATGACAGATGTTACACCTCCATCATTAATGGAAACAGTTGTAAAATTTTCAGTCGCCGTTACAAAAAATGACTCTTCAGAACCAGCATTTAAAAATCCGCGCAAAACTATGTATTCGTCACCAATTACGTCTGTTGGAACAATTTGATCTCCCATTAAGTCATAACAACCGCCGCCGCCGGAAGGATTTACTGAATCATCAGAAACTGTAACAGCAACTGGTTTTGTTGACACTACAATTGAACCAGCCAAATTATTTCCTGCAACATTCGTGTTTTGCACCATGTTCTGAACAGTGTAAACATTTCCTTTGAACGGCAGTGTTACTGAATAAGTCACGTTAGCAGGATGTCCACCTACTACCGCACAACGAGGAGTAATATACACAACAGTATTATCTTCAGTAGCAACAATGTTTATTTGCTGATACGGTTGTACAATAGTACCATTCCCATCTAAATCTCCTCCTAAAGTCTGGTTATTCCAACGTGTTTGAAAAGGCGTGACAAACTCAGTTCCAAGTCCATTTTGTCCTTTCAAGGAATACGTTTCTGGATTGTTGTAATTCGGACCACGGGTAATAACATCATAAACTGCTGTTATAGGATGGTCGGATGTAATTTGAAAACCGCTGTTTAAGACCGTATTTGCTGGTTTACTCTCAATTGCATTCATCATGAAATGCACGTTTTTCGAAAAAAGTGAATTTGCTGGAATGTTAATTGTCGTGTCGTAACCAGTTGCTGGCATTCGAACGCGCACAGCCGTTGGACTGTTAAAAGTTGAAAAATGGAACGCAATAGGATCTCTCCACCAATGGTCCGGTGTAACCCAAGGAGCTGCAAACCAAAAGACAGTGTCAATTTGCGCTTTCAATTCTTTCGCGCCAAAAAAGAAGAAAAAGACTACTAAAATGAGGTGTTTTTTAAAACGCATATTTCTAATTTTTTAATTCTTTTCTTTTTCTTCCATTTTTTGTTTCATGTCCTCCATGATGCTGTTGTTCAGCTTGTCATCTTCCTCTTCAAGGGTCGGTTTCTTTTTGGTAATTACAAAAGACAACATCACCTCATGCGAACCTGAATTGTATTTTCGGATTTTAGATAAAGAATAATCATATCCGTAACCAATATTCAAACGTTCTTTTAATTTGATCCCAAGTGAAAGTCCAACTGCGTCATCAGAACGGAAAATAAATCCTGCCCAAATTTTATTGTTGAAAGTTCCTTTTAACATTCCAGTCCATTGTACAGGAATTGGACTTGTATACTTCACCATGAAACTCGGTTGAAGCTCAAATTTCTTCTTCGGAAACTCGAAAGTATAACCAACAATTACATTGTAATGGAAAGCCAAATTGGAATTATAAGAAGTAAATTGAATTTGCTTCGTCAATAAATGCTGAATTGAGCCCATCAAAAAGAACTTTTTCGAATACAAATGGAAACCTGCATTCACATCAATCGCATTTGCCGCATAAACACTTCCTGTTAATACTTCATCACCTTGATCTGCTAGAACTGCATCATATAATTTTACACGGTATTGAATGTATCCAGGTTGAATTCCAAATCCCAACTTGAGTTTCTTGCTTAACTTGAAATGCTGTGCGTAATTCAAATAAATGCCAGTGTTGTTTACTAAACCAGATTTCTCTGAAACTAGAGATGCTCCGTATCCAGCTTTTCCTTTGTTACGAACAGAACCATAAAAATTAGCAGTCATGTTCACCGGAGCATCGTCAAACCCAACCCATTGATTTCGGTAACTCAAATTTGCCATGTGTACATCTTTACTTCCCGCAATAGCCGGATTGTAATAATAATCGTTCATCAAGAAATTTGAATACACTCCTTGTTGTTGAGCTTTTGCAAATGAGCAAAGACTCACAATAAAAATGATTGTCAGTAGTGATTTCATAGTTTATTTTCTACTTTTTAATACCAATAATGCACCTTTAAACTGATCGACTTCTAAGCCAGCATTCAGGTTAATGATGTAATAATAATTTCCGTCAGGAACGAGTTCACCTTCAAACTTTCCATCCCATGGTGTTGAATATCCAGTTGAATAATACAATTGCTGTCCCCATTGATTATATATTTCAACTGTTGCATTTGGGAATAACAAATCGATAAATTCTAATTTCCAAACATCATTTTTATTATCATCGTTTGGTGAAATAGCATTCGGAATTAAAGTATTGATTTCTGTTGTTACCGTATTAATCGTGATTAAAGTACTCGTACTATCATAACAGCCAAGAGCACCATATACATATTGCGTAACAAGGTATTCTCCATTTGCAAAATACGTGTTACTTGGATTTTGTAAAATGCTTGAATTACCATCTCCAAACTGCCAAGAATAGTTTGTACTATAAAGTGAAGTGTCAACAAAATTGAAAATTGCTCCCACATTCATTCCATTGCTTGTGTTGTAATAAAAACCAGCTACTGGAATTGCAGGAACTGAAATGATTTGTTCAACTGTATCCGAACATCCGTGTGTCGTTGAAACAATGTGCGTAATCGCATAATCACCGTCTGTATTGAACAATTGCGTTGGATTGGCAGTAGCACTAGCACCTTGTCCTCCAAAATCATAATACCAATAGTTAATCGGATCTGTCGAGGTTGAATTATCCGTAAAATTGATAATCACTTGGTTGCCTGGACAACTGGCTGCATAGGTAAAAGATGCATTTGGCTCATCATACACTTCTACTTGTTTTACAATCGTATCAGAACAACCTATAGAGTTCGTTACAACTAACTCAACGTCATAGGTTCCAAAAGCAGAATAAACAGTAGATGGATTTTGATTCATTGAACCATTCCCATCATCAAAATTCCAATCCCACGTGGCTATGGTTCCATAACCTGGAAGTGAAAAATCTGAGAAATTTGTCGTATTACCTAAACAAACATCTGTGCCATTAAAGTTCGCGAATGGCGGAGCAACAAAACTGATTTGTACAATGTCGTTAACTGTAATACAATTTCCATTGTTCGTTGATGTTAATGTTAAAACCAGATTTCCACTTGCTATTTCCGAAGCAGTTGGAGTGTAGAAAGCATTTAAATCTGTTGCGGAAGAATTATACGTTCCTGCACCGCCACTCCATGTTCCTGTAGTTGTTGCACCCGTAACACTTCCATTCAATTGAACATTGGCATCATTCGAACAAATCAATTGATTCACTCCTGCATCTGCAAATGGAGACGGCGCAAATAGAATCAATAAACTATCCTGAACAGGCAAACAATTTCCATTCGAAGTTGATTCCAAATACAATAGTACTTGTCCAGCAGCGATATCATTTGAACTTGGTTGGTAGTTCGCATTTAAAACCAAATTATTTGGGGTGAACAATCCATTTCCCGTTGTAATCCATTTACCAGTAGAACTCGATCCAGAGACTGAACCACTTAATGCAACTGCTGCATTGTTGGCACAAACTGTTATTGTATCCACTCCAGCATCTACAATCGCCTGATATGTAAACGCAATGTTCATTGTATCCGTGACGACTGAACAAGCTCCGACATTTGTTGATGTTAAAACAACATTTACCGAACCATTTGCAATATCAGCCGATGATGGGATATAATCAGCATTGAAGTCCGTTTCTGACGGTGTAAATGTTCCTGTTCCCAACGTTGACCAAACTCCTGTTGAAGCGCCACCTGAAACGGATCCATTTAAACTTACTATTGAGTTGTTTGCACATACCGATTGATTGGCCGAAGCGTTGACCATTGGCGCAGGACTGACGTGTAAAATCAAAGTGTCTTTTTGAACAGGACAAGGACCAGTTGATGATAGTATTAAGTGTACTGGCGTAATTAAGGAATCCAGTGGACTAGGAACATAAATATTCGTAAGTGCCGTATTTCCTAAAGAAAATGAACCATATCCTGAGCCGCTCCAACTACCAGTAACAGAACCACCGCCAACAATTCCATTCAAATTGAAAGGAACGTTCGCACAAATGGTATCGTCCAATCCAGCGTTAACAAAGGGATACGAATTGAATTCCGAAAAATAGCCGTAAGAAGCACCTTTGTTGTTATTTCCTGCTAATACTCCTAAACCAAAAACATCTCCTGTGTTTTCAATAATGTTGTATGTGTTCACGGGTACATCTGCTGTGCTTAAATTTATTCGCGCAACTTTGAAATTTCCAGATGTTCCTGGTACAGTTGAAAACGCACCAGCGTTAATAATACCAGTTGCTCCATTCAAGGTAAACGCATTTTCAAAACCACTTCTTGTATAAAGAATTACTGCTAAAGAATCTGTTGAAGACCGTGTAAAAGCAGTTGAATATGTTCCCGCACAATATAAATTTGGTACCTGGGCAGCAGACATTTCACAACCATATCCTGAAACATGCAACAGGTAAACAGGTTTTGATGTTTTTATATAATTTACACCTTCTGTTAATGCATATTCATACGTTTCACTCCAATTGATTAAAGTTGTCGTTGTTGTTGAATTGTAAACTGAAACACTCGTTCCGTTTTGTGTTGCCAAGACATATACACGGTCTGAAGAGCCCGTTCCTTTGTGAACTATATAATCTGTTCCAATAAAATCTGTACTTGTAATTTGATCTCCAGAAACGTCTGTACACGTGCTGTTACTTAATGCCCCGTCAAATGTGGTAATTGCAACTGGATGATTCGCCGAAACAATAGATCCTGCCAGCGAACTAACTGCAGTATTGTTCATGTCTCGAGCACTGTAAGTTTGGCCCTTATTCAAAACTACCGAAAATGTAACGTTAACTGCGTGGCCTGTTATAGCTGTTCTTGGTGTAATAAGTACCGTTGTATTGTCTTCTGTTGCAACAATTTCAAATGATGAAAAGGAAACAGGAGCTGTTACTGCTGTACTCCAAAATTTCTGAAAAGGTGTGTAAAAATTGGTTCCTAGTGCTTTTGTACCTTTTAAAGAAAAGACTTCCTTGTTCGATGCTGTTGTTACCTCGTAGAATGCTGAAATTTCACTTGTTGAACTTATTTTTAATCCTGTTGTTGCAACAACATTTGCAGCAGGACTTTCTATGCTTGCAATAAAAGCTGTTAGGTTCACACTGTCAAGACCGTTGGCAGGAAGGTTTATGGTAATCGGCAGAAAGGCACCATTTGCAGGTTGACTTATAGTAACTGTAGCAGGCTCATCATAAGACAAAAGCCTCAAATAAATTGGGGATTCACCTATTCCAGAAGAAATGTTCGGAGCAGCAAACCAAAATAATGTATCCTGTTGGGAGTATCCAATATTTAAGCAGAAAATCGTTAAAAATAGGACAAGAATCTTCTTGTGAGCTAACATAGAGTGGTTAAAATGTAGTTTGTTAAATTTCGGGTAAAAATTCAGTGGCGCAAAATTAGGTCATTTTCAACGATTAAAAAAAAAAATCTTACATCCATGATGATATTTAGTTGTTTTACTGTGATTTTTTTCCTTTTTCATTGTTTTTAGAGATTAAAATTCGAATTCAATTATCTTTGTTCCATACATATTCATTCAACAATGAGCGCACTTCAAGGAAATTTAGTTGTTTACAACAGTTTAACTGGACAGAAAGAAAAATTCGAACCAATTCACACGAATCATGTGGGAATGTATGTTTGTGGTCCAACCTTGTACAGTGAACCTCACATGGGTAATATGCGC
The DNA here is from genome assembly GCA_039804825.1 of Bacteroidota bacterium. Classification (GTDB taxonomy): domain Bacteria; phylum Bacteroidota; class Bacteroidia; order Flavobacteriales_D; family Crocinitomicaceae; genus M0103. The sequence continues at coordinate 59,620 of JBDLVK010000051.1, read as the reverse complement.
ACGTTCATTAATTTCGACATGATCTATCGCTACCTCTTAGTTATAGGTTATAAGGTGAAATATGTGCGAAACATTACAGATGCTGGACACATTACGAACAGTTTGGGCGAAGCGGTTGATAGTATAGGAAATGCTGCTCGCTTAGAACAAATGCAATCGTTGGAAATTGTCTATAAGTACAATGTAAAATTTCAAGAATTACAGCGTATTTACAATTTGTTGCCTCCAAGCATTGAACCAACAGCTACAGGACATATTCAAGAACAAATCGAACACATTGAGAAAATCATTGAAAATGGATTTGCTTATGTCGTAAATGGTTCAGTTTATTTCGATGTAAAGAAATACAGTGAAAAGTTTGAATACGGAATTTTAAGCGGTAGAAAAGTAGATGAATTAGCGGAAGAAACACGTGTATTAAATGCTCAAGATGAAAAACGTTTCTTTGCTGATTTCGCATTGTGGAAAAAAGCCAATCCAGAGGACATGCAAATCTGGCGTTCACCTTGGGGAGATGGAAATCCTGGATGGCACATCGAATGTACGGCCATGAGTACAAAGTACTTAGGCTCCCACTTTGATATTCACGGAGGTGGAATGGATTTAAAATTCCCGCACCATGAAGATGAAATTGCTCAAAACTGCGGTTCATTGGGTTGTAATCCAGCCAAATATTGGTTGCACGCAAACATGCTGAATGTGAACGGTCAAAAAATGAGTAAATCCTTTGGGAATTATTTCTTGCCAAAAGAAATTGTGGATGGTACAACTGAATTGTTTGATAAACCATATAGCCCTAATGTTATTCGTTTTTTCATGATGCAGGCTCATTACAGAAGTAATCTTGATTTCACGTCAGATGCCTTGAATGCTGCTGAAAAAGGATTTACACGCATGTCAGATGCTATGCAATTAATTTCCAAATTGAAAGTTACATCGACTAGTTCATTCAATGTAGATGATTTAATTGCCTCTTTTTATGCGGCTATGAACGATGATTTCAACACTTCGATTCTTGTTGCCAATTTATTTGAGGCAGTGAAGCGCATTAACTTGATCAACGACGGAAACGATACAATTACGAAAGAAGATTTATCAAAATTGGAAACAGAAATGCTTCGTTTCATTTATGACGTACTTGGTCTTCAAATTACAACAGAGAACAGCAACGAAAAGTTAGCTCCAGTGATGGATTTAGTGATTGATTTACGTCAACAAGCACGTGAAAACAAAGACTGGACAACATCCGATAAAATACGTGACGGACTAGCGGCAGCCGGAATTATAATTAAAGACGGAAAAGAGGGAACTACTTGGAGTTAATTACTTCTTTTCCATTTGAATTTTTTCCAAAACAACCGACTGAGAAGTCGTGTAATTCTTTGTTGAGAAATTCATCGCATTTGGAATATAACCATTCATCTGCGTCTCAATGTAAAACTCATAGCCGAATGGTAGATTGCACATGAATTTGCCGTTTGCATCCGTAACAAGATTCAATGCAGCTAAACTACCAGAAACATCCTTTATTTCAACAGCTGCTTTTGCTAGAGGTTTCCCATCAGCGCCAATCACTTGTCCAATTGAAGCAATAAGAATTTGATCGTTCGTGAATTCATAAATTTTGGTCGGATACACATTGTCCACAGAATTGCGATCACTAGTCAAAAAGCCATTCAACATTAGGGAATCAATGATAAAATAAACATCATCTTTACTTGAATTGATGCTTTTACCCAGGTTCATTGGTGCAAGGTACTTATTTTCTTCAGAATTATATCCCGCTTTAAACACATCGTATCCACCCATTGAATTATAACCATTTGAACTGAAAAACAGGGTGTTTGAAAGCGTATGAACAAACGGACAAATTTCATCCAATGGTGAATTTATCTCTGGGCCCAAATTAACAGCAACACCAATTGTTCGACCTTGATCATCGATTGGAATTTTCCAAATATCCATTCCGCCATATCCTCCATCACGATTACTTGAAAAGTACAATGTTCGTCCATCTTCAGAGACAAAAGGGGTAATACTCTTTTTTCCTGGGTAATTAACTGGTGATTCTAAGGTGTATGATTCATAGAATTTGAAATCGACCATTCGCGCCAAATGAATGTATTGGTCTTTGCGGAACTTATCATTCCAACGTGTGTAATAAATGACATTGTTGTTCGAAATCGTTGCCGTTGCATCATGTGAGGCAGAATTCAATGGGCGACCAAAGTTAACCGCTGGCTTCCAGGTTGAATCATTGCTTTTTTCCGTCCAATATATGTCGAACAGCAATTCAGAATTTTGTTCTGGCTTCAAGATCACACCACCTTTTCGTGCACTTGAAAACATAAGGCGGTTTTGTCTTCCAAAGAACATGGTTGCCATAGAAACAGTTCCACGATTAAACACACTTGTATCAGCCATTTTTACATTCGCATTCCAATTTTCAGGATGATTTTCTAAGGCGTATTTACATCCCTCCAACTCAATCTTAGCAATTGAAGTAAGTGAATCAGTTGGATGGGCAGCAATAAATTCTTCAAACAAATTAGAAGCTAATTGATAATTTTCATTGCTTTTCATCGCACGTGCGTAGTGAAACTTATCGCTTTCGTAGTAAGGCAAAGCAGCAGAAACTTTAAATAATTGCTCAGCCAATTGATAATTGTGCAGATAGAAATGACACATCGCAATTTGATGAGTTACATACTGATTCATTGGAATCACATGGGTAGAATCAAGACGAATTCCTTCAACCGTTAGTTTTTGGTTCGTCAATTCAACCTCATATGGAAGGACGTTTTCCTTTTTGATTAATGAATCATTTTGAGCATATTGATACAACACCAAAGCATTGTAATAATCAGCATTTGCATAATAATTATCCGCATTGTGAATCCAAGCCATTTTCGATTGAGAAAACGAAATTACCGGCAAAAAGACCAATACTAAAAGCAATTTATACATAGAAATAGTTTATAATCGTGGGATAATTTTCATTGTTTGTGGCTTGTCTTTAATTCTCGTATAGGTCAATGAGAATTCAATACCTCCCCTTCCTTTTGAAGCCGTTGTCAATTTAGAAACGTTGATGTCGTAAGCAATTCTGAACACAAAATTTAATTTTTTCACACCCAGTGAAAGCGCCAATGCATCCTTGTAACGGAACATCATACTTCCAATTAAAAAGGTTTCAGAGCTTTTTAAGAAATACCCAGATTCAAGCGCTAATGTTTGCTCATTGAATTTTCTCTGATGCATCAACAATAACTTCGGAGCAAAATAAAGAAGTTCGTTCACATTGATCCGTGTACCTACATGCAAGTAACCACGAATTGGCAAGCGATTCTCATACCCAAAAAATGACTCATTCGGACGCAATAAATTGAACAATGACAAACCAGCAAAATAGTTGTAGCGACTTTGCTGTTTCCCTGAATAATACATAACACTTGCATTCACCGTTGGCATCAGTTTCACCTGAGCTCCCGTATTTTCTCCTGAAGGCAGGGTGTTATCATAACTTCCTCCGTTCGTAAGCGTGTATTGATTATTGAACGTCAATAAAGGTAATTCAATTGATTTTTGAATAGCTCCAGCTTGAAGCCCAAAAGATAAATTATGAAATTTATTTTTATCTACAGCGATTCCATAGGAGGTAGAAACAAGTCCTTGTAAAACATTGAAATTTCCATAACCTGCTCTGAAATTGTGTAGCTGAATTCCAAATCCCCATTTATCTCCTATTGAACGGTCAAAACTAAACAAGGAAGACGTGTAAGGCTTGTAATTAACCGAACGCCATTGTGTTCTATATTGGGTATGTAAACGCCAATCTCCTTTAAAAAGACCTGTTAATCCTGAATTCAAGAACATTGGTGCAGCGTCGTACATTGTTAAATGTGGATCCTGCGCCCTGCCAAAAAAGGAACATAAACTTATCGAAAAAACTAGTATTCTATTTCTCATAATCAATGTAATAAAGTCACATCACCAGATTTGGTAATGATTTTACCATCTTTCATTTCAACTGTTAACACCCAAGTATAAACTCCAAGTGGCGCCTCTTTATCGCGGAACATACCATCCCAACCTTTTGCAGCGTCTTCACATTTAAAGACAACTTGTCCCCAATTATTGAAAATTTTAAAATCAACTTTGTTAAACGGTCCTCCGTCGATGTACAAAACATCATTTACACCATCATGATTCGGTGAAAAACCAGTTGGAACAGAAGGAATTAATGCAACTTCAATCACAGCTTTTGCTGTATCTTGGCACTCAAATTCATCTGTAATAATCAAAGTAATTTCATTGTAGCCACCATTCGTGAAATTGTGGATGGTGTTCTGTTGATTGTCTCCTGTTCCATCTCCAAAATTCCAGTACCAACTATTGATATTCGAACCAACAGAATTATCTGTAAATTCGACGTTTTCTAATACCACTGCAGGATTCGGATTCATCGTAAATGCCGCAACTGGTTTAGGTTTAACATCTAAATTAAGCGTAACATTACCTTGACATCCAGCAAATGTTGTAACAGTTAATGTAACTGGAAAAATTCCTGGTCCGCTGAAATCATAAGATGGATTCGGTAAATTACTTGTTAAAGTATCTTCAAAATGATAATTCCAAGCAACGATACTTCCATTTGAAATAAACGATTGATCATCAAAATAAACCAATGCATTTTCACAAGGTGCCGTAAAGTTGAAATCCGCAATCGGAATTGGGTCCACAATCACATCTTTAATCAATGTATCTGAACAGCCATTTGAAGAAGTCACAACTAACATTGGTGAAAACAAGCCATTTCCATTGTATGTATGTGTTGGATTTTGTCCCGTCCCAGAAGTGAAGTCACCAAAATCCCATGACCAGCTAACAAGTGTTCCTGAAGATGTTGTCGAATTATCACTGAATGTTACTGGAGTTCCTTGACAAATTTCACCTCCACTAAAATCTGCTATTGGTGATGGTTTAAATGTAATATGAACAGTATCGTCCATTGGCATACATCCTAAATTTCCATCTGCGGATAATAGTAGATTTACACTTCCAACAGCAATGTCAGAGGCAGAGGGCAAATAATAGGTATTCAGCAATGCACCAGAAGGAGAAAAATTACCAGTTCCAAGACTCGACCAAGTACCTTGAGGATTAGCGACATTAATCGTCCCAATTAATTCAATAGGTTCATTCGCACATAACGTTTGATCTATCCCAGCAGAAAGCACTGGTGGTGCAACCAAATAAATACGAATCGAATCATCTTCTGCTGGACACAAACTTGTACTCGACAGCACAAAATCAACAAATCCAGAGGCTATGTCTCCCCCCGTAATTGGATAGAAAGTTGTCAGTGATGACGGTGATACAATTGAACCACCACCTGTTTCAGTCCACAAGGAATTAAATCCTGGTGTTACAAATCCTGTCAACGGAATTAAAGATGCAGTTGAACAAAGCGTGTCATTCGTCAAAATTGAAACTTGCGGTTGACTTATGATGGTAACTTTCAAACTGTCTTTAACAGCTAAACAAGTTCCATTATTCGTTGATTCCAATGTCAAATAAAGCTGATTGATACTTGTGTCATTCAGATTCAAATTATATAAGGAAACCAAATCAGTTTGTGAAGGAGAGAAACTTCCATAACCTCCTGTCGTCCAAACACCAGTTGTTGTTGGACCTGTCACACTGCCATTTAAATTGACTCCAGAGGCGTTCGTACAGACAACTACATCAGGACCAGCTTGAACAACTGGTGCATCTGTAAAATATAATTTTAAACTATCAATTGCATTTGGACAAGCATAGAAACTACCACTTGAAGTTAAATATAGCATGATACTATCTGCATTTAAATCTGCCTGTGATGGCAAGTAAGTGGTACTTAAATTTCCACTGTTAGCAATCGAACCCCCATTTCCACCAGACCACACAGCTCCAGACGCAAAACTCATTATGCCATTCAATTGAACCGTTCCGACGTTGTTTTTGCAAAATGAAGCATCGGCTCCAGCATTTACGAAAGGTGCTTGAATAAAGGAAATTGTTAAAGTATCATGCACTGGTTCGCAAAGTCCTGTAGATGACAAAACAAATTTTACAAATCCTTGCGTAAAATCATTTGGAGATGGAGAATAACTCGTTGACAAATTTGTAGGAGCAGAAATAGTTCCTGTACCGTTTAAAAGTGTCCAAATTCCTGTTGAAACACCTCCAGATACACTTCCGTTCAAAGGAATTGAGGTAACATTGTTACACAGCGTAATATCATCACCTGCACTTACATATACGCGTTTAATAAATGAAGACATATAATGATATAAACAACCCGTAGATGTTCCTCCATTTATGATTCCCATCGCGAAATTACCAGCAGAATTCGTCAAAATATTTGAAGAGTTTGACGGAATAACAGTTGTATTAAATGTAATTTGAGCTGCTGACCAAGCTCCTCCAGTACCAGGTACCACATTAAAATTGGCCGCTGGAATCGATGCAGCATTTCCATTCAATTGGAAATTTCCTGTTATACCCGTTGGACATAAAATGTTCAACGAAAAATTTTGTGGATTTGTACGCGGAAAGGTTACAATATCAGAACCTGCACAATTTAAAGGAGGTAAAATATCCGAACCTAATTCACAACCATAACCGGTCATGTGCAAAACATAAACTGCTTTGTCTGCTTGAACATGTGTTCTAGCTTGCGCCAGTTGATAACGATACGTATCTCCTTGATTTAAAATAACCGTTGAAATCGTTCCATCATTAATTGTTACTGTAGTGAAATTCTCAGTGGCAGTTACAAAGACTGATTCCTCTGAACCTGCATTTAAAAAGCCTTTTAAAACAATGTATTCTTTCCCAATAACATCGGTTGGAACAATTTGATCACCCATTAAGTCATAACATCCACCTCCACCTGAAGGATTCACTGAATCATCTCCTACAGTTACAGAAACAGGTTTGCTACTAACGATAATTGTTCCTGCCAGATTGTTTCCAACTACCGATGTGTTTTGAACCATATTTTGAATCGTGTAGACATTTCCCTTAACTGGCAAGGTTACGGTATAAGTCACATTTGCTGGATGTCCAACAACAGCACATCTTGGAGTTATATAAAGTACTGTATTATCCTCACTTGCGACAATGTTGATTTGTTGGTACGGTTGAGTTATTACTCCATCACCATTTAGATCACTTCCTAAGGTTTGATTGTTCCAACGCGTTTGAAAAGGAGCAACAAACTCCTTTCCTAGTCCATTTTGACCTTTCAAAGAAAACGTTTCAGGGTTATAGTAATTTGGTGCACGCGTAATAACGTCATATACAACTGTGATCGGGAAATCAGATGTAATCTGAAAACCAGAATTCAAAATAGTATTTGCCGGTTTACTTTCGATGGTGTTCATCATGAAATCCACTCCTTTTGAAAAAAGCGAATTTGCCGGAATATTGATCGTTGTATCATAACCATTCGCAGGCATTCTCAACCGAACGGCTGTCGGATTATTAAACGTCGAAAAGTGAAATTTGATCGGATCTCTCCAATGGTGATCGGGTGTCACCCATGGTGCCGCAAACCAAAAAACGGTATCGATTTGAGCTTTACTTTCTCCACAATTTAAGAGAAAAGTTAAAAGCAACAGAATTAGTGATTTTAATGGTGTTTTCATAGTTCGATTATTTCTCCTTTTTGTCCATTTTTTTCTTCATGTCTTCAAGGATACTATTGTTCAATTTGTCGTCCTCTTCTTCCAGTGTTGGACGTTTTTTATTGATTGCGTAGGATAAAAATACCTCGTGAGAGCCGCTGTTGTATTTGCGAATTTTCGAAACACAGATGTCATAACCGTAAGAAATATTCAAACGATCTTTTAACTTAATTCCCAAGCAAATTCCAACAGCATCATTCGTTCTGAATAAAAGTCCTAACCAATATTTTTCTTGGTAAACACCCTTCACCATCAATGTTGCTTGAACAGGAACAGGTTTGACATATTTTATCATCAACGATGGTTGAATGTCGATTGGCTGTTTTTTAAGTCTAAAGTTATAACCACCCACAAAGTTGTAATGGAATGCAAGGCTTGAATTGTAACTTGTCAATTTTGAACTGTTCCCTAACAAATGTTGAACAGCTCCCATTACAAAAAACTTGTTGTGGTAAAGATTAAACCCCGCATTGACATCAAAAGCACTGGTTTGATAAACGTTGCTATTAAATACCTCATCGTTTTGATCAGCCATTATTGCATCGTACATGCGTATACGGTATTGCAAATAACCAGGTTGTATTCCCAAACCAAGTTTTAACGTTTTTGACAATTTAAAATGATGCGCATAATTCAAATAAATACCCGTGGAAGCCGTTAACCCAGATTTTTGAGAAACGATTGACCCACCATATCCAATTTTTCCTTGATCCTTGTATGAGCCGTACAAATTAGCGTACATATTTACAGGTGCATCCTGAAATCCAACCCACTGATTTCTATATCCCACACTTGCAATGTTCACATCTTTTGAACCAGCAATTGCAGGATTATAATAGTAATCGTTCATCATAAAGTTGGAATATATTCCTTGCTGTTGACCAAACAAAACTGAATTGGTCAGCACTATCAAACAGATAATTAATAGCTTTTTCATACTTATTTTCTACCTTTAAATACCAACAAAGCTCCTTTGAACAAATCATCCGTTCCTCCAGAATTTAAATTAATTACGTAGTAGTAATTTCCTTCCGGTACAAATTCACCATTGAATTTTGCATCCCAAGGTGTTGCATAACCTTCTGAATAAAACAGGCGTTGGCCCCATTGATTGTATATTTCTACAGTTGCATTTGGATAGAGAAGGGCAATAAATTCCAGCTTCCAAACATCATTTTTACCATCACCATTTGGTGAAATAACATTTGGTATTAACTGTGTAATATCATCTGTTACTGTGTTAATCGTAATCGTAGCAAAAGCACTATCAACACAGCCAAATTCATTGTATACGAATTGATAAACTGTATAATCACCATTCTCAAAATAAGTATTTGAAGGATTCTGAATGGTACTTGTATCACCATTTCCAAAATCCCAGAAATAACTTGAAGAATAGAATGAGGTATCGATGAAATTAAAGGTAGCCCCAATATTCAACCCATTATCTGAGTTGTAATAAAATCCAGCTTGGGGCAATTCAGGAATTGTAACAGTTTGTACAATTGTATCCATGCAATTATGTTCTGTAGAAATGATATGTGTTATCTGGTAATCACCACTTTCAGTGAACAATTGAGATGTTGATGGTGCTAAAACAACTCCTGTCCCACCCAAATTATAGTACCAAAAGTTAACAGGATCTGATGAAACACTATTGTCGTCAAATTGAACAACTAAATGATTATCAGGACAAGAAGTTTGAAATGTGAAACTTGCTTGCGGCAAAGCATACACTTCTATTTGTTTTACAATTGTATCAACGCAACCTGTACTTGATTCAACAGCTAATTGAACATCATGTATTCCAGCAGTTGAAAATAAAATGGTATTATTTGGAGTTACTGATGTTCCAATACCAAAATCCCAAGACCATGAAGTAATTTGTCCACTTCCTGGTAATGAAAAATCTGTGAACTCCGTAGAGTCACCGATACATACATTTGTATTGCTGAAATTGGCAAATGGTACTGATACAAAATTGATTTGTACAATGTCGTTTTCTACGTTACACAAACCATTATTTGTGCTGCTCAATGTTAGAATTACAAATCCATTCAACAATTCGCTTGCAGTTGGTGTATAACTTGAAGTTAAACTTGAAGGTGATGAGAATGTTCCTGCTCCACCCGACCAACTTCCGGTAGTTGTGGGGCCGTTAACTGAACCTGAAAGCACAATACTCGATTCATTTGAACAAAGCAATTGATCTGTTCCGGCATTGACAATCGGAGCTGCAGAAATACTCACTAAAACACTATCATAAACCGTAATACAATTTCCATTTGAAGTGGACTCCAAATAAAGCATTACAGAACCATTTGTTATATCAGCAGTACCTAACTGATAAGAACTTGATAATTGTAAATTGTTCGGTAAAAACACACCATTACCTGAAGTTGTCCATTTACCTGTTGTCGTTGAACCTGAAACAGATCCAGAAACACTAACGGTTGTATTATTAGCACAAACATTAATCGTCGCGGGCCCGGCATCGACGACAGGAGCAACAGTAAAGTTTATTTGCATTGCATCATTCACTGCATTACAAGCACCAATATTGGTCGCATTCAACGTTAAACTAACATTTCCTGTTTGAATATCTGAAGCTGATGGCACATAACTGGCGTTCAAAGTAGTGGCAGATGGAACAAATGTACCAGTTCCAGATGTTGTCCATGCACCAGTTGTTGATCCAGCATTAACAGAACCATTTAAATCAACCAACGCATTATTTGCACAAATTGTTTGGTCTATCGATGCATTTACAAGAGGCGAAGGATTGATATGAAGAGTCAGAGTGTCTTTTTTCATACCACACACATCATTCGTTGATAAAATCAATAAAATTGGACTATTCAAGGTATCAACCGGACTCGGGATGTATGTATTTGCTAGACTAGTTACCGGAGAAGAAAAAGAACCATATCCCGTTGAACTCCAAGATCCGGCAATAGAACCTCCACCAACTAAACCATTCACATTAAAATCAACATTTGCACAAATTGTATCATTGGAGCCGGCATTTACAAATGGTGTTGAGACAAAATCATTCATGTACGTGAATTCAGCACCTGCTGTTGTGGAACCCGAAAGAACTCCCAATCCAAAAACATCACCAGTATTTTGAACAACATTGTAAGAATTCACGGCAACGTCCGTAGTTGAATAAAAAATTCTTGCTGCTTTGATAGTTCCCAATGTACCAGGTACAATCGAAAATGCTGAAGCCGGAATCAACGCAGCGTTTCCATTTAACGTAAATTGATTTTCAAAACCAGTTCGAACATATAACATCAAGCCCAATGAATCAGAACTAGTGCGCGTAAAGGCTGTTTTGTAATCGCCAGAACAGTAGAAGGGAGGTATTTGTGTCTCACTTAATTCACAGCCAAATCCAGATGTTTGTATAACATAAACTGGTTTGTTCGTTTTCACGTAATTGTGAATATCCGACAAATTGATTTGATAAGTTTCTCCCCAATTCAAAACAGTTGAATTAGTCGTTGAATTAAAGACTGAAACCGTCGTTCCATTTTGAGTAGCCATAACATATGCTACATCGGAGGAAGTTCCTTTCTCAACTATATAATCTGTTCCTAAAACACCTGTATGTGTAATCTGATCCCCAACTGCGTCATTACAAGTCGATGAGGAAAGTCCGCCTTCAAAAACTGTAATTGCTACCGGTTTATTGGAAGAAACAATGGAACCAGCAAGTGATGTTGCGGCAGATACATTCATATCTCTCGCACTATAGGTTTGACCGGCATTTAACGTAATCGAGAACGTCACATTTGCAGCATGACCGGTAATTGCTGTGCGTGGAGTAATCAAAACGGTTGTTGCATTTTGTGTTGCGACAATTTCAAAGGAAGAAAATGAAGCAGGAGTTGTTGTAGCTAAGCCATAACTTTTCTGAAAAGGTGTGTAAAAATTAGTACCAAACGCCTTGTTCCCTTTTAACGTAAATGTCGCCTTGTTTAAACTTGATCTCAGTTCATACATTGCAGAAATCTTCTTAGTTGCAACAATTTTTAACCCGTTATTGGAAACAACATTCGCCGCTGGACTTTCGATTTGTGCTATTAAGGATGATAAATTTACACTATCAAGGCTATTCGCTGGAATTGTCAATGAAATGGGTGTAAAACTTCCATTTGCTGGTTGGGAAATTGTAACTGTTGAGGCATCTTCGTAAGTCATCAAACGAAGAAATATTGGACTTTGACCTACACCAGAAGATACATCTGGAGCGGCAAAATAAAATAACGTGTCTTTTTGAGCGTATGTTGTAAAATTGATAAATCCACCTACCAATAATAACAAAATGCTCCTGATAATTCTCATCATGCAGTCGTTTTTTGTTAAAATCGCGAGTGGATTCGGCCACAAAAGTAAAGCAATTAGACCATACGAAGCAAAATTATTTTTAAAAGAAATTAATTAATAAACAATTGACTTGTTTAATTCCCAATATTTTATGCCTAAAACAAAAAATAATCTAGCTTTGTAAACACACAAAAAATCGTCCATAGATGCTTTCAAAAGATATTGATAAGAAACTTTTCTTACTAGATGCATATGCTTTAATTTATAGAGCCTACTTTGCTTTCGCGAAAAATCCACGAGTTAACTCAAAAGGTCAAAATACATCTGCTGCCTTTGGATTTACCAATGTACTGATCGATGTAATAAAAAATGAAAAACCAACACACTTAGCAGTTGTGTTCGATCCTCCAGGTGGTTCAACTTATCGAATCGCCGATTTTGAAGCCTACAAAGCGCATCGTGAAGAAATGCCTGAAGATATCCGTTCGATGATTCAACCCATCAAACAAATTGTTGAAGCATTCAACGTTCCAATTCTTGAACTTGCCGGTTACGAAGCTGATGACGTGATTGGAACCTTGGCAAAAATCGCTGAACGCAAAGGATATACAACCTACATGATGACGCCCGATAAAGATTACGGTCAATTGGTGTCGGAAAATATCTTCATGTTTAAGCCTGGTCGAGGTGGGAATCCGCCAGAGATTATGGGAGTGAAAGAAGTGTGTGAAAAATTTGAAGTGAATGATCCAATGCAAGTAATTGATATTCTTGGGCTTTGGGGTGATGCTGCCGATAACATTCCTGGAATTCCTGGAATCGGTGAAAAAACCGCCAAAGCCTTGATTCAAAAATATGGATCGATGGAAGGCATTTTTGCAAATGTGGAAGATTTAAAAGGTAAACAAAAAGAAAATGTCATTACCTTTCAAGAGCAAGGTATTATCTCTAAAAAATTAGCAACCATTATCACGGATTTAGATGTTGAATTCAACGAAGAACATCTGGTGATGTGTGATGTGGATACTGAAAAGGTAAAAGATATTTTCACTGAATTGGAGTTTAGAAATCTTGCACGTCGAGTGATTGGTGAAGAGATTGTTGTGACTGCACATCCTACATCCAACTCAGGTGAATCAGCTCAATTGGACTTATTTGGTATGCAAAGTATGCTAGTGGAACAAGATCCAACTCCAACCGCTGAATACAAAACGATAGCAACTGAAAAACCGAGTTACCATCTTATAACACAACCCGAAGAACGCAAAGAACTATTAGAACTCTTGTTGCAACAAACACAGGTTTGTTTTGATACAGAAACAACGGATATCGAAGCCCTTCATGCTGATTTAGTTGGTTTATCTTTCTCTTACAAAGCGCGCGAAGCTTTTTATGTTGCAGTTCCAGCTGATTTCAATGGGGCAAAATCAATCGTGGAAGAGTTTCTTCCTTTCTTTTCATCAACATCAATTGAAAAGATTGCGCACAACATCAAATACGATTTGAAAGTGTTAAATCGCTATGGAATTTCAGTTGCGGCACCAACGTTTGACACCATGGTTGCGCATTATTTGATCAATCCTGAATCCAAACAAGGAATGGATTTCCTAGCAGAATTCTATTTAAAATATCAACCGATTTCTATTGAAACCTTGATTGGTAAAAAAGGAAAAGGTCAAGGAAACATGCGGGATTTGAAACCAGAAGAAGTTTCTGATTATGCCTGTGAAGATGCAGATATCACCTTCCAATTGAAGCAAATTTTCGAACCTGAAATTCAAAAAGACCATTTAAAAGAACTGTTTTACGAAATGGAAATGCCTTTGGTTGAAGTATTAAAAGATATGGAACAAGAAGGAATTGCTATTGATGTTGCAGGTCTAAAAGATTATTCAAAACAAATGGAAATTACACTTGCTGAGCTTGAAAAAAACATCAAAGCTGAAGCAGGAATGGATTTCAATGTCGATTCTCCAAAACAATTAGGAGATATTTTATTTGATGTATTAAAAATTTCATCGAAAGCAAAAAAAACCAAAACAGGTCAATACGCCACTTCTGAAGATATTCTTCAAAAACACGAAAAGGATCATCCGATCATACCAATGATTCTGGAATACAGACAATTGCGTAAGTTGAAAAGTACGTATGTTGACCCACTTCCAACGATGACAGATCGCATTGATGGAAGAATCCACACGAATTATATGCAAACCGTCACTGCAACTGGGCGTTTGAGTTCAAACAATCCGAATTTGCAAAACATTCCAATTCGCACCGATAAAGGAAAAGAAATTCGAAAAGCATTTATTCCTCGAAATGAAGAATATACCTTGATGGCGGCGGATTATTCGCAAATCGAGTTGCGAATTATTGCTGCGTTGAGTAAGGATACAAACATGATTGAAGCATTTAGCAGTGGTCAAGATATTCACAAAGCGACGGCAGCAAAAGTATTCAATGTATCGTTGGAAGAAGTTACACGTGATCAGCGTAGTGCCGCAAAAGCTGTAAACTTTGGAATCATTTATGGCCAATCCGCATTTGGTTTAGCACAAAACTTGAACATTTCAAGAACTGAAGCAAAATCAATCATCGACGCGTATTTTGAACAATATTCGACTATCAAAACGTACATGGATGGAGCTGTTTCGCAAGCAAGAGACAAAGGTTATGTGGAAACTATTATGCAACGACGTCGTTATTTACCAGACATTAATTCAGCCAATGCTGTCGTTCGTGGTTTTGCCGAACGAAATGCAGTAAATGCTCCGATTCAAGGTTCAGCTGCTGATATCATCAAAATGGCAATGGTTTCTGTTTACAGAGCAATGAAACAACAACCCTTGAAATCAAAAATGATTTTACAAGTGCATGATGAGTTAGTGTTTGATGTTCACAAATCAGAAATGGAATTGATGAAAAAATTGGTGGAAGAAGCTATGGAACATGCTGTGAAATTGGTAGTTCCAATGGAAGTTGAATTACAGTTTGGTGATAATTGGTTGGATGCGCATTAATGGAAGGTTAATTTCCATCCACGATTTTCAAGCACACCGACAAGTGTAACCAATTCTTCCGCATCATTTATTTTCTCGTAAACGCGGTCAATTGTTAGCTGATTTTTTTCAATTAAAGGATTTAATCCAAATGGAAATTCATTTTCTGATTTTATGGAATTGTTCTCCATTTGAAGCAAAAATTGGCGCAATAAATTGATTGCTTCGTTTGAACTTAACTTAAAATCACTTGCTTTCACCGAAGAGAAAAAGTCCATTTTTTGACGAGCACGCGTTAATAGAACGTTCAAACGTTTACTGCCATTTTTCGAGTTCATTGGACCAAAACGCATGTGAAATTCGTTGTCTTCAGAATAGCCATATCCAAAACTGATAATCAAATGATCACATTCTTCTCCTTGTACATTTTCCAATGCTTTGAAAAAAGCTGAATCATTTTCAATTCGCTCATCCAATTTTTCACGCGTTTTAGCATTCAAGCAGGCACCTATCTCGTTCAATTGAGTTTCAGAGAAAGCAACAATTCCTAATGATCTTGGACCATCAATAACTTGTTCAATCAATCTTGCAACTTCTTGTGCCTCTAACTGATTTTTTCGATTTTCAAAACGCCCTTTCTCCAAATAATGCCAAAAAATCGGCTGTTGTTCTTGTCCATAAGATGGAAAGGCAAGCAAGTCATTCTTGTAAAAATGTTTGTTTGAAAAATGAATTAATGCTGGATGTTCGCTGCGATAATGATGCTTCAAGGCAATTGATTTCCAATAAAAACTTGCTTGATGCAAGACATCTATCACCTCTGTGCTTCCTGATTTAAAGTAGGAACTTGGACCCATTTGTTGCTGATCGCCTGCAATTAATATTCGTTTTGCACGCTGCAAGGTACCCAAGGCATTTTGCACAGGTAATTGACTAGCTTCATCAAAAATAGCGACATCAAACAAGCCTTCTTGCATTGGAAAACACTTCGCTATTTGCGTTGGATTACTTAACCATATTGGTTTGAACAATTGAATCCATTCACGTGCATCGGATGCAAATAATTCGCGTAGACTTGGATGATTACGCGATTTAGAAAATTCCTTCACCAACAATGCTTTGCCCTTTTTTAATCGGGAGCGCAATTCCTTTTGTTCTTCTGTTAAACGAGCTGGAATGGTCTGCAATAAGGCATGATATTCATGGAATTTTTCCAATTGTTGCTGTTTTATCTTTAATGCATGCAAACGCGCTTCATTGGTTCGTTCGCTTAAAATTCGTTGACTCTTTTCCAATAAATCATTCGGATTAAACGTAGCCAACGAAGGAAATTGTAGTGAAAATCGAACCCAAGAACTTTTAAAACAAGCCAATTCCAAGTCTTCATAACTGTTGTATTTTTTCAGTGCGCGTAGGAAAACTTCAGGTAGTTGTTTAACCGATTCATGAAATCTTGAAATTGCTTCAAAGCGTTTACAAAAAGCATCCAAAAACTGCAAAATTGGTTCTGATTCTTCCCAACGAAATGTTGTTTTCATCTGAACATACAAGTTATTCAAACGACTGTTTTCTTGTGCATAATGCAAACGCAATTCTGGTGATAATTCTTCCCATTTGATGCGTTCTTCGTGACTCGTATAATGCAATTGTTGTTGAATTAATTCAAGGTCTAATGGCATATCATCAACTCCAATTTCGCATAATTCAATTTTTACTTGCGACAATGACTTGTTTATACTTAAATATTGCTTCCAATGGTGTAAACTATCTGCAGCTTTTTCAAGTGGTAAAACAGAATAACTTGACCATTGTTTTTTGAATTTCCATTTACCAATCAAGGAAGAATTTTGAAGCAATTCAAACAAGTAATCAACTTCAACAATCGAAGGTTCTTTTTTCCAAATGGAACGTTCGGATTGATAAGATGTTAGTTGATGTTCTAGTTTTAAATAGTGCTTGCGTAATTTCTCAAAACGCTTTTGTTCCTTGGAACCGTCTTTTAGAATTGCAGCGTGCTTGCGTACAACAGGATTTGAAAAATTCTGACTCAATGCAGCCAATTTCATTGCCTGATGAATATCGGACCAAACGTCTAATTTGAACAACTTTTTGAGTTCTAACAAATCCTTTTTCCACTCCGAAATCGATTGATCAATTTTCAGGAAACTTACCTGTTGAATGCTTCCATAACTGCAACTTCCGAAAAGGACATTGAGTTGTGCATCGTAAATTCCTTGTAAAACAGCTTTGTAGTGAAGCAGTTCTTTCACTTCAGGCAAATCACTTGAATAAGCGGAAGCATCCAATGAACGTTGATCGAGTAAGCGATTGAATTCGGAAAAACTCAATCCACCAATCAAGTCAGAACGATTTAAAACATCCAACGAAAATTGCAACTGATCTCGAAACTGTTCAGAAAGGAGTAGGTTTGATTCAATTCCTTGATTGCTTGCAGATTCCAATGCAATCCACGCTTGTTTCAATTCTTCCAACACATCTTTTGATAAGGTTTCAGATGTTGCAATGAAGCACAGAGCATCCAATTCAAAATGTGCCAATTTCTTCACCAAAACTTCTAGGGCAACGCGTTTTTCCGAAACAACAACAGCAGAAGATTGGTTAATCAATAACTTACCAAGTAAATTCGCCAATACCTGAGATTTGCCAGTTCCAGGCGGACCCTGCACAACCGTATTTCCTTGTTCGATCGCAGAAAAAACATTTAATTGATCTGCATCGGATGGAAATAAAAGTTCATTGCCAAGCGTGAGTGAATTAGTTGTTGAAACATGCTCTTCTCCTAATAATTGAGCAAGCGTTGAAGACAAAGAACATGAAACAAGTTCTTCCAGTTCTTTGACAATCTCATAACGATGATGATGAAAATTTCCTAAATAAGCTGGAATGTTTTGAAGTACTTTGAATCCTTTTTCAAGCAAATTTCTTTCGATGTCTGAAGAAAAAACTAAATTTTTATCGATTTCAAACTCTTCGATTAATCGATTGGCTAAAAATGGATTTACAAACGTTTCCTCTTCAAACGCATTGATTTTAAATGCATTCGAAACTTTTACAGCTTCTGCAGAACATGGTACTAAAACTATTGGCGTGTGTACCAATTCACCTTTGTACATCCATTCAACAATACCTTTGGCCAAACAAAGCGGGAAAATCCCTTGCTCTTTTTTCGTTTTGGTGGCTGTTTGCACCAGCGATTTCAAATCCTTTTCTGCGGGAAAAATAAAACTTGTTTGTCCAGCATCAACAGGAAAAATGGCGTGATGGCAATTCACCAACAAATCATTCGAATTGAACTGACTTGTTTCAATCAATAATTGATTTATTCTATGTTTCGCACTTTCACTCACCGCTCTAAAATTAAGAAAACTTCTATTTCTTTCTTTAGTCAAATCCGCAAAAAGACAAATAATACCAACGGAACAACCAACCAAGAAGCCAATTGAAACTGAAAAGTATTCTATCTTTATCAAAAAATTACATATGAAACCTCAACTTTTAGCATTTTTACTGTTGCCTTTTAGTACTGTTTTCGCACAATCAGTTAACACTGGTTTAGTCAATGATAATTACTTCAGTTCAAACTCTGTAACGTACAATCCATCTTTCATCGTAGATTCCAAATCGAAAATGGCCATTACTACGAATGTTAACTTAAACCAAGCAAGTAACTTTTTCGCAAAAGATTATGCCATGTATGGCAATTTCAACGGTAAGCTTTTGGATGGAAAACGAAAAGGCTATCAAAACTCTGACATGAACTTTGATGTTTTCAATTTCAAATACGAAATCAATCACCAAAATGCGCTTGCTTACACTTTTCGCAGTAGAACTTACTTCAATCAAAAAGGAATACCTAATGTTTGGAATGAAAATGCAGCCTTGAACTATGCAGAAAACACAATCAATACATCCAACGATATTACCGGAATGTCATTGAGTCAATTGAATTTTACAGAACATGTTTTTACCTATGCACGTGTCATATTCGATAAAAAAGAATCCTTTTTAAAAGCAGGTGCTTCTTTCAAATTGCTAAATGGTTTGAATGGAAATTACTTTTATGCCAATGGTGGAAGTGTCAGTTTTCAATTTCCAGATGCCGATATTGCAACCTTAACAAACGTTGATGCTGATTTCGGTCAAAGCTACACCTCGAATCAATTACATTACAAAAATCGAGGTTTAGGATTCGATATTGGTGCTTCCTATGAAATTCGTCCATACTACGAAAAACAGTATTATGATATGGATGGTGAAAAGAACATCATTCGTTATAACATGAATAAATATACTTGGAAATTTTCTGCTTCCATTACTGATATTGGTTCTATCAAATTCATGAAAGACACGAATTCTTATAATTTCACAAATCCGTCAACTCAGATTCAAGCAAACAAACTCTATAATACAGACCCAAATTTCTATGGTTTTTTCGATAGTCCTTTTGATTACATCAATACCTCCGTTCAATCACCAACGAATGGTGCCGTAAAATCATCGGATCAAAAAGACAAATATAGAATGTCATTGCCAACGACTTTGCATGGAAACGTCGATTACAACATTAAACGAAACATGTATGTGAGTTATAATTTTTCGATGCCACTGATTGGAGCTTGGGACAAAACCAAAGTAACCAACATTTTCATACATACTATCACACCGCGTGTAGAAACGGAACGATATAGTATTTTACTTCCTCTTTCTCAAACAGGAACAGGGAAAATCTATTTTGGAACAGCTGGACGCTTCAATTACAAAGTATTCTCCTTCTTTGCTGGTTCGAATAACATGGCCTTTTTGTTCGGTAAAAAATCTTCATTGACTCGTAATTTCTTCGCTGGAATTACAGTGAATTTATTACACAAAGTTCCTTCTGATGTTGATTTTGATAAAGTTTCTGATGCGAAAGATGATTGTCCGTATGACCCAGGACTTTTGGATTTAGATGGTTGTCCTGACACTGATGGAGATGGAATTCCAGATAAAGAAGATTATTGTATTTACGACCAAGGACCAAAATCAACGAAAGGTTGTCCTGATACTGACGGTGATGGAATCATCGATATGAATGACATGTGTCCGAACCAAAAAGGATTAGGTGTTCATTACGGTTGTCCGGATTCTGACTTCGATGGAGTAATTGACGCGGCGGATAAATGTCCAGACGTTCCAGGTATTGAATTAAACAATGGATGTCCGTTCGAAAATCCAGGTTGTTGCATGGACGATGACGGTGACGGTGTTTCGAATAAAGTGGATAAATGTCCAGATCATGCAGGTTCTGTTTACAACAATGGTTGCCCAATCGACCAAGGAAACATCAATAAAATTGATTTGAAAGATCAAAAAGAAAAACTAGATCCAAATCATACTGCTGAGCAAATCAAAGTATTGAATAATAACGATACGATTCGTAATTTCATTACTACAAAAGCTGAAATGAACAAAATCATGTCGTCCAAAACAGTTTTGAAAGAGCACGCTATTTACTTTGATACTGACCAAGCTTCGATTACTGCAGAAGAAAACAAGTCTTTCGCAACCTTTGTCAATGGCATTAAAAATGAAAAAGAGATTCACCTGATGGTCATTGGAAATACCGATCGTGATGGAAGTTTAGATTACAACCTCATTCTTTCCAAAAAGCGAGCTGAAGCAGTTAAACGCAAATTAATCGACGCTGGTATCAACGAGGAAAAGATAACCTTGTATTACTATGGAGAAGAAAAATCTCTTCAGAAAGAATCCTACACTGCTGAACAAAAACGCATGGATCGACGTGTAGATATTATTGTTACCAAAGCAGATCCTGTACCTGTTAAAACAAAGAAAAAATAAGGAAAAAATGCTAGAATCTCCACGAAAAAGGGATTTATAGTACATTTGAGTCGTAAAAATGAAAAATATGAAATTCGGAACGAAAGCCATCCATGCTGGAGTGCATCCAGATGAAACAACAGGTGCTATCATGACACCCATTTATCAAACATCAACCTATGTTCAAGAATCACCAGGTGTGAACAAAGGATATGGTTATGCGCGTGGGAAAAATCCAACGCGTGAAGCACTTCAAGATGCTTTGGCAGCTTTGGAAAATGGAAAACACTGTGTTGCTTTTAGTAGTGGTGTTGCAGCAACAGATGCCGTTTTGAAATTATTAAGTCCAGGTGACGAAGTGATCACAGGTGACGATTTATATGGTGGAACGTATCGTTTATTCACAAAAATCTATGAGAAATTTGGAATTAAATTTCACTTCATTGATTTGACGAATGCTGAAAACCTGAACAAGTACATCAATAGCAATACTAAATTAATTTGGGCTGAAACGCCAACGAATCCAACCATGCAAATCATCGATATTGAAGCATGTGCAAAAATTGCAAAAGCAAACAATATCATCATGGTGGCTGACAATACATTTGCTTCTCCATATTTGCAAAACCCATTGGACTTGGGTGCAGACATTGTGATGCATTCAGTTACAAAATACTTGGGTGGACACTCTGATGTAGTGATGGGAGCATTGATCACTAACAATCCAGAAATTCACGAAAAATTGTATTTCGTTTTGAATAGTTCAGGAGCAAACCCTGGACCGATGGATTCTTTCCTTGTATTACGTGGTATTAAAACCTTGCATTTGCGCATGGAGCGTCATTGTTTCAACGGACGCAAAATTGCTGAGTTCCTGAAAAATCATCCAAAAATTGAAAAAGTTTATTGGCCAGGTTTTCCAGAACATCCAAACCACGAAATTGCTAAAAAACAAATGCGTGATTTTGGTGGAATGATCTCCATCGTGTTAAAAGATAAATCAATTGAGAATACATTCAAAGTTGCTTCTTCATTCAAAGTGTTCTCCTTGGCAGAATCATTAGGTGGAGTTGAATCGTTGATCAATCATCCTGCAACAATGACGCATGCATCAATTCCAAAAGAAGAGCGTGAAAAAGCAGGCGTTGTAGATAATTTATTGCGTTTGAGTGTAGGTGTTGAAGATGTTGAAGATTTAATCGAAGACATCACAAATGCCTTAGCATAATATAGTTTTAAACCATTTCAACGGTTCAGATGTTCATTCATTTGAACCGTTTTTTATTGAATAAATATGCATGTATTTATAACTGGTATTTCAAGTGGAATTGGATTCGCTTTTCTAAAACATTTTCTTTCGCAAGAGGTAACAATCACTGGAATTGGAAGAAATCAACCAACAATTGAAGGAAATTATTCGTTTTTAAGCAGTGATTTAGCAGATTTAAAAGCGGTTCAATCGCTTCGTTTAAAAAGTGACGCTGAAGAAATCCTGTTGATCAACAATGCAGGAATAATTGGATCAATTCAACGCATTTCTTCACAAACCAGCTCCGACATTGCCGAGGTGATGACAGTAAACTCTATATCACCCATGCTTCTGTGTCAAAAAGTACTTCAAGAAAATCCTGGAAAGAAAATAACGATTTTGAACATAAGTTCAGGTGCAGCCAATCGACCAATTCCATCGTGGGCAAGCTATTGTTCATCAAAAATTGCCTTGGATCGCTTTTCCGAAAGTCTACAATTAGAAGAAGATGAAAAAAAAGCACAAACTCGCGTATTTTCGGTTGCACCCGGTGTTGTTGACAGCAAAATGCAAGAAAAGATAAGAACAAGTTCATCACTTGACTTTTCAAGCTTGGACAATTTTGTACAATTGCATGAAAAAGGGGAACTATTAGACCCTAATATTGTTGTAAACAAGCTTGTTAAGCTATTAAATACATCGAACAAAACACACGTCGTTTATTCAATTAAAGACATTGACTAGCTGTTAGAAATCAAACCGTTCATCACAAATATCTTTCGTTCGCAAAAAAAATTGCCCGTAAAAGCAAACTCTTTCGTAATTTGGAACGTTTTTAAACAAGGTTAAACTGTTATAGCTATGAAAAAAATTACCCGATTCCTGTTAGCCATCTCCCTTATTTCATCTTTAACGGGATACGCGCAGAAACGTCCAATCGATGCGTCAAATGCGCGAGATGGTGAAACTGTTGAATATTGTACGCAACACAAAAAACATCTTGAATTAATGAATAATCCAGCTTATGTTCAATCATTACAAGCTGATGAAATCATTCGTCAAAAAGAAGCGAACAATCCTCAACAAAAAGGAGTTATTTATAAAATTCCGGTGGTTTTTCACGTTCTGCACAACAATGGAATTGAGAATATTTCTGACGAACAAATTCTAGATCAATTAGCGATTTTAAATCGTGATTACCGTTTGCAAAATGCTGATGCGAATAACGTTCATGCAGATTTTCAAGGAATGCCTTCAGATGTTGAAATAGAATTTGTTTTAGCAACAAAAGCACCGAATGGAACCTGTTTTTCTGGAATTACGAGAACAGCTAACATTCTTACATTTGACGGTTCCGATGGTGGAGCTCAAGTTGATGCAATTGTTGCCGGAAATGATGTTTATAACGGTCAATGGCCAGGTAACAAATACCTGAACGTTTTCATTTGTGCTGAAATTGGTGGCGCCGCAGGATATACGATGAAACCTTCAAACTTCATTGGTACAGTGATGGACAATGGAATATGGATATTACATAACTACGTTGGTTCAATTGGTACTTCTTCTGTAACAACAAGCCGTGCTCTAACTCACGAAGTTGGTCACTGGTTAAATTTAGATCACACGTGGGGAGGAAACAACAATCCTGGAAATGCATCAAGCTGTTCAACGGATGACGCAGTTCAAGATACACCAAATTGTATTGGTGTTACTTCTTGTAATATCAACTCAAATACCTGTAACTCTGACGATGCATATTGGGGACAAGCAATGCGCGACAATGTAGAAAACTACATGGATTATTCGTATTGTTCGAAAATGTTTACTTCAGGACAAGTTACAAGAATGCGCGCTGCAATTACTTCATCAACTGGTGGAAGAAACAATGTTTGGACAACGGCTAACTTAACTGCTGTTGGAGCAACTGGCGTAACTTATTTGTGTAAAGCACAATTTAGTGCAGATATCACAACGGTTTGTCCTGGAGGTCAAATTCAATTTACTGATGAATCATACAATGCAGTTTCAGGTTGGAACTGGACATTTGAAGGTGGTTCGCCTGCAACTTCTACACAACAAAATCCATTGATTACGTACAACACGCCAGGAATTTACCAAGTTACCTTGAGTGCAACTGATGGATCTGTTTCGGATGATGAAGTAAAAACTCAATATATTCGTGTGCTTCCAGCGCCGGCTACTATTCCTTATTTCGAAGGATTTGAAGGATACTCGACATTAAACAACATTCTTCAATGGGAAATTGTCAACACGAACAATAACAACACATTTGCGCTTGAATCTAACTTTGGTAGAACAGGAACAAAATGTGCACGTTTAACGAATTTCGGTCAAACTGGTTCTAACTCTGATGAGTTAATCTCTGCACCGGTTGACTTATCTTCAATTACAAGTGCAAATGGAATGACCTTAACTTTCCGTTATGCTTATCACAAAAAAGTATCAACAGATAACGAGTACTTGAAAGTCTTCATCACATCAAATTGCGGTGACAACTGGGTACAACGTAAAACAATTGGTGGCTCACAATTATCATCTTTGACTTCAACTTCTTCTTGGACACCAACTTCTGCTACAGATTGGACAACTGTTCACATGACGAATGTTACAACTGAATATTGGAATGATAATTTCCGTTACAAATTCAGATTTGAAGGTGCAAATGGTAATAACATTTTCATCGATGATATCAACATGTACAGCGGTGCTCCTTCAGATAACATCGTTCTTGGATTAACTGATATGGGCGATATCGAACAATTGAACTTGTTCCCGAACCCAACTGAAGGCGAATTAAATCTTCAATTCTCGTTGAATGCAGCTCAAACTGTAACAATCCAACTTCAAGATGTTTGTGGCAAAGTGGTTCAAAATCACAGTATCAATGCTGCGATCGGATCAAACTTAGTTTTGATGGACACACAAAATCTTGCTGCCGGTTCTTACTTTGTTGCGATTCAAGCAGGAGAAACTCAAAAAGTATTACAATTTGTAGTTAAATAAATTAACCTTAATTTTGAAAAGGTCTTCATTATGGAGGCCTTTTTTTTTAACCCAAAACATATGCTTCGATTTATACTTCTTTATTGCTTAATGGTCTTGCCAACTGCCCTATTTGCCCAAAACAATTGGTGCGGAACGGATAAAATTCAACATGATCTTGAACTGGCAAACCCGCAATTCAAAGAAACCATGCACAAAAGCATGCTAAAAGCAGCAACTGGCTGGATAAATCAAACAGGGGCACACGAAAAAGTTGCATTGGATATTCCAGTAGTAGTTCACATCATCCACGATAATGGAATAGGAAACATTTCTGACGAACAAGTCTACGACGCACTGCGTATTTTGAACCAAGATTACAATCGTTTGAATCCTGATACAGTTCAAACACGAAATACACTTAATGCGCCTTTTAAAGCTCAAGCAGGAGTTATGGATGTTCACTTCAAATTAGCAAAATTGGATCCAAATGGAAACTGTACGAATGGAATTATACGCGTGAACGCACCATCGTTGACTTACAATGCAAACGACGATTGCAAATTCACAGCAAATGGTGGTTCAGACCAATGGCCGATGGATCAATACTTGAACATTTGGGTGGTTAACAGCATAGAAAACTCGGGTGCGGGAACAATTTTAGGGTATGCTTATTTGCCGTATTGGCCAAATGGCGCAAATTACGGTATTCTGATTCGTCATGATTCTTTCGGAACGATACAAACAGCTGCTAATTCAGATGGAAGAACCCTAACTCATGAAATGGGTCACTTACTTGGCTTACAACACATTTTCGATGCCGGTTGGAATGGAACATCTGGCTGTCACACTGCAGATTGTAACTCAAACGGCGATTACTGTTGTGATACACCACCACAAGCTGCAGCAAATTGGAGTTGTTCACAAACATGGAACAGTTGTAACGATGTTCCTCTGAATGACACGTACGGCTACGATGTGGTAGATCAAATTGAAAATTACATGAGTTACAACGATTGCCAAAACATGTTCTCGATGGATCAAGCGTCAATTATGCAACAAAACTTTATCGATATTACTTTCTTAGCCAACATGGTAACGCAACAAAACATAACAGCAACGGGTATTAATGCTCCTGCAGTGTTGTGTTTCGCAGATTTTGAAGCAGATCAGTTTCAAATTTGTACTGGCGATTCCATCCGTTTTTCAGATTTGTCCTACCACAACCCTAACTCGTGGAACTGGAGCATTTCACCTGGAACAGCATCGGTTGATTGGGCTTACATCGGGGGAACAACAGCAACTTCTCAAGATCCAAAAATTCAATTCTTTACTCAAGGTAAATACCAAATTTCTTTAGCTGTAACGGATGGAGTTACGAATTTAAACGAAGTAAAAAGTCAATACATCACTGTTTTACCAAGTCCACAATCATTGCCCTTCTATGAAGGG
The DNA here is from genome assembly GCA_039804825.1 of Bacteroidota bacterium. Lineage (GTDB taxonomy): Bacteria > Bacteroidota > Bacteroidia > Flavobacteriales_D > Crocinitomicaceae > M0103. The sequence continues at coordinate 33,011 of JBDLVK010000051.1, read as the reverse complement.
TTTGAAGATATTTCTGTGCTTGCAAACGAAGTAAATTGGATCATCGGTAACTATCAATCTAACGCTGCATTTGAAATCGCTACAAATGCTGGTCACACAGGAACGAGAAGTGCTAAATTGATGAATTTCAATCAATCAGAATTGAGTACAGATGAACTTTCTTCTAGCGCCATCGATTTGTCGAACTTAGCTATCACAGATGATGTAACCTTGAGTTTCCGCTATGCCTATAGAAAGAAAAATGCAGCGAATGAAGAATGGTTACGCATTTTCGTTTCAGACAATTGTGGCGATTCATGGGACCAACGCAAATCAATTCATGGAAACAATTTATCAAATCTTGTTTCGAGTTCATCTTGGACGCCATCAAGCAGTTCTGATTGGACAACGGTTCATGTTACCAATATTACTTCATCGAACTTTGTAGAAAATTTCCGTTTCAAATTTGAGTTTAAAAGTGATTATGGAAACAATTTTTACTTGGACGACATCAACTTGTACGCTGGACAACCGTCCGAAGAAATCGTGCTAGGTCTTCCTGAAAATGAAGAAATTACAAATCTTCAATTGTATCCAAACCCAAGTAACGGAGAAGCAACCTTGTTGTTCGAATTGAGCAATACGGCTAATTCGCGCATTGAAATTCAAGCAATCGATGGAACACTGGTTCAAACACACACTGTTTCTTCAGCGATGGGAAAAAACATGGTGCTTCTTTCAACAGAAAACTTAAGTAAAGGAATGTACTTCTTACGCTTAACGAATGGAAAGTCACAAATCGTTTTGCCTTGGGTTATTGATTAATCAAGTCCTGTAAAACGCTGATTAATTCTGCTTCTGTGGATGTTGTCAATGTATACGAAGCGGTAATATTTCGTTCTAACATCGCTTCATACGTTGTTTGTCCCCAAGCAATCGTCAACGCTGGAATGGTATTTTTCGCATCCAAAAAACTTTTCAAGTTGGAAGGACTGGTGAAAACAGCCAAATCGAAATCATTGAATTGTTGCTCTTTTGGACGTGTTTCGTACACCACCACTTTTTCTGCTTGCGCAGCTGGGATTACTTGCACAATCGACTCTTTCGAAACGCTAGAAAGTGGAAACAACACACGTCGTGTTCCCAACCAAGTTTTAAATGCATCAGCCACTTCTGTTGGATTTCCAGCTTTTTCCCCTACGAAAGCAACAGGTAAATTCATGGCGCGCAATTTAGTGGCGGTCGTTTCTCCGATACATGCTACTTCCAATCCATCCATCAATTCGTGCTGAGCAAGAAAAAAGGATGCAGCGCGAACACTTCCGAAGAAAACGACTTCATAGGGTAAAGCTACCGCAAAAGGAAGTTCAGCAAATTGAATACACGATTGTGCAATTAATTCAAGGGAACGTTCAGCGCAAAATACAGGCAAATGCGCTAATTCAGTAAAATCTTTTGATATAAAAATGCGTTTAATCAAGGTCTTCTTGTGCAGCAGCGTTCAAATCTTCCACGATTATTTCCGCTAAATCGTCCAAATTATCGGTACTGTATTCATACCAATTCGAACCATTTTCCCAATTGGAAGAATACGAAACGTATACGATTTCATTTTCATCGCAGTACACACCAAGCGGCAATTGACAACCACCTTGCATCAGGTTCAAGACTTTTCGTTCAACTGCAATGCGTTTTTGAACCTCTGGATGATTCATTTTTTGCAAGGTCTCGAACAATGCTGCATCAGACTCACGAATTTGCAAGGCCAAAACACCTTGTGCAGGAGCTGGAACAAACTCTGTTGGGTCCATCACGAACACGTCAAATTCAGACAAATCAATTTCTAAACGATCAACACCGGCTTTCGCTAATAAAATTGCATCATATTGATTGTCACGTAATTTTTGAATACGGGTCGGTACATTTCCACGTAAATCGCGAATTTGAACATCGTCTCTAAAGCGTAAAACCTGTGATTTTCTCCGTGCTGAAGACGTTCCAACAATAGCATTTTCCTTTAAGTTCCATACTTTTGAAGCATCAATGGAACCTTTTGCAATAAGTAACAAATCAGCTGGATCCTCGCGTTCAGAAACACACGCAATTTTTAATCCCCCAGGTTGATTCGTTTCCAAATCTTTGTGCGAGTGAACTGCTAAATCAATCGTATTGTCCAACAAAGCTTGCTCGATTTCCTTGGTGAAAAACCCTTTTCCCTCCAATTTATCGAAGCTCAAATGTTGAATTGCATCTCCTTGCGTTGTAATGATTGTGATATCTACAGAACAACCCAATTCCTCAAGTTGACGTTTAACGTGGTTGGCTTGCCATAAAGCTAAATCGCTTCCGCGAGAACCAATTCGAATGTGTTGCATGTGTTATTTTTTAAGTAGAATTTCTTTTGCCATTAACATCGGCATGCTCATGTATTTCTTTTCCATGTAGCCAAGAATCTTCTCGAGTACTTCTTTTGAATTATCGTCTAAGGTGGCCATTTCGTTTTTAAAGACCTCGTTGATTGCTGTTGCTTTGATTTCTTTCACTTTTTGAGGAACATCGCGCATTGCCAATTCCACAGTACGCACTTTTTGAATGTGCTTGAATTCATAAATCGCCTCGGCAATGATTTCTTCTACATGTTGAATTTCTTTGGAACGTTCTTTTAAGTTCGCATTTGAAATTTTCTGCAACACGTCCACCGAAATGTGTGTCACTTTGTGGTCTATCACAATTTGCGGATGTAAATCTTGTGGCAAAGCAATGTCAATCACCACTTTACGACTTTCTTCACCTTGCAACAATTGCGTGTATAACTCTGGTGTAATCACATGCGTATCTGCTCCAGTACAAGCGATTATGATATCAAATCCTTCAGAATAAGTAGCCAAATCTGCCAATGGCAAACCTTTTCCGTTCAAATCGTTTGCTAGGGATTCTGCTTTTTCTAGTGTACGATTGAAAACCACAAATTTCTTGAAACCATGTTTGCGCAAGAAACGACTCATGTTCGTATTTGTCACACCAGCTCCAATAATCAAGATTCGCGCATCCAATGGAATATTCATGTCGCGCAATTTGTGATACGCCAACGAAACAACGGATACCGGTTTTGTTGCAATACTTGTTTCTGTGTAAACACGTTTTGCTGTTTCGATTGTGTGACGAATTACCAAACGAATAAAATCGCCCGTTAAATTCAATTTTTTACTTGCATCGAATGCATTGCGGACTTGCGTGATGATTTCACGTTCACCAACAATCATCGAATCGATAGAAGATGCAACGGCCAACATGTGTTCTACGCCAGAAATTCCTTTATAAATATCGCCTCTGTGTGCAAAATGACCAATTTGATCACGTGAAAAAGATGGATACAAGGTCTCAAAAAATTTCATCAAGAAATGAAATTCGACTTCTTGCTCGGTACAAAAGATGAATTCAACGCGGTTACACGTCGACAAAAACATCAATTCATCCAATTTTAACGCTTCTTTTAATTTTCCTAAACGCTCTTCTTGATTGCTATCATCTATGTGCAAAAGCCCGACATCATTGACATCTAGGTTTCTATGCGTGAACGCTATTATGTTGAATTGTTCTAACACCTCTGAATTTTCTCTAATCTGAACCACAAAGTTGCATTCTTCAACTAAATAATTTGTCATAAAACTGTCAGAAAGCCTTATTTAGAATGTATTTAAATTTCTCGCATATGTAGCGAAATCATTGCTCATTTGAAAAAAATGATGTAGACACTTTTTTAAAGAAAAAATGTATCTTTAGCTGCATAAATTTCTGAATGAAAACTATCGAATTCGAATCGGCTCAACATGTAAAAGTTGAATATGAGTTGGCAACTACCATGCAACGCTTACTTGCTGCCATGATTGATATGGTGCTTTTCATCATTTATTTTGTTATCGTGATGATGGCCTTGAACCTTGATTCGTTCATATCCGACATCGGAACGGGCCTTTTCATTCACTTGCTTATCATCAAACTTCCATGGATTTTTTACAATCCCATTATTGAATTTGTGACACAGGGTCAAAGTTTGGGTAAATACATGATGGGAATTCGCGTTGTGAAAATGAATGGTGAGCGTCCAGGCTTGAAAGAAGTTTTCACACGTTGGTTATTCAAAGGTGATTTTTTATGGATCAGCGCTGATTTTCTGATTCTTTTTTGGTTCGGAAATGGTATTTTGGGTGCTATGGTTTCCGCAACAGCAGAAAAACGCCAACGCCTCGGAGATATCATGGCTAACACAGTTGTGATTAAGAAAAAATCAAGCACTGTTTATTCGCTGCGCGATATTTTGGCAATTAAGAGCACTGAAAATCACGTGGCAACTTATCCGCAAGTAACGCGCTTTACCGATGAAGACATGCTATTGATCAAAAACACGATCCAGCGCGTTCAAAAATATCCGAACCCAGAAACAAAGAAATTTGCCATTGAATTAGCGGATGAAACTGCTCGTTTGATTGGTTTAACAGAAACACCTCAAAAACGAATGGAATTTTTGCAAACTTTGTTGCAAGATTATGTCGTGTTGACACGTTAAAACTCACTTATGCCTAAATTATGTTTAGTTCCGACTCCAATCGGTAATTTGGAAGACATTACCTTGCGTGCCATTCGCATGTTCAGGGAATGTGATGTCATTTTTGCGGAAGATACACGTGTGACAAAAAAATTGTTGAATCACTTGGAAATCAACAAGCAAGTTTTGCCTTTTCATGCACACAATGAACACAAAATGCTGCAGTCGACGATCGATCGTATTAAATCAAACGCACTAACAGTTTTGGTTTCTGATGCAGGAACACCCGGCATTTCAGATCCTGGATTTTTGTTGGCGCGTGAATGTGTCAACGCAGGAATTGATTTGGAATGTCTACCTGGTCCAACTGCATTTGTTCCTGCACTTGTTGCAAGTGGCTTTCCATGCGATAAATTCGTATTTGAAGGCTTTCTTCCACATAAAAAAGGGCGTCAGACGCGCCTGAAATTATTAGCAGAAGAAGAACGAACAGTAATCTTATACGAATCGCCACATCGTTTGGTGAAATGCTTAGGACAAATCGAAGAGTTTTTTAGCCCTGATCGCAATGTCTGTGTTGTACGAGAAATTTCCAAGTTCTTCGAAGAATACAAACGTGGAACTGCTACAGAAGTGAAAGCGTATTACGAACAACATGCACCAAAAGGAGAAATCGTTATTATAATTGAAGGTAAAAATGACTAAAATCAACACAGAAGCGATTGTTTTGGTGAAAAACGGTCCAGCAGAACACGCATTTGAGCGCAGAGCAATTACATTGGACGGACCGAAAGCCAAAGAAGTTGTTATTGAAAGTGAAGCATTTGGGTTGAATTATGCCGATGTAATGTCGCGCATTGGTTTGTACCGTGAAGCGCCTCCCTTGCCATGTGTTGTTGGCTATGAACTTGTTGGAACGATAACACAAGTTGGTTCAGATGTTAATCAAAGTTTGATTGGAACGCGCGTTTTGGCTTTTTGTCGTTTTGGAGGTTACGCAAAGCACGTTGTAACGTATGATTATGCGGTGGTTCCAATTCATGATATGCCGGCTGAAGAAGCAATGGTCTTGTGTACACAAGCTGTAACGGCGTTTTACATGGCCGATTATTTGGCGCCGATCCATGCCGGAGACAAAGTGTTGATTCACGCTGCAGCGGGAGGTGTTGGAACCATTTTAATTCAATTGGCGAAAATAAAAGGTGCGGAAGTATTCGCAAAAATTGGCGACGAACGAAAAGCTGAATTGGTAAAAAAGTTGGGTGCAGACCATGTCATCAATTACAACAAGGGTGATTATGCAACGCAAATCAATCAGTTGTTAAAAGGCGATCGATTGGATACAAGTTACAATCCTGTTGCGGGTTCCACGTATAAAAAAGACATGGCGTTGATTGGCTCAGGCGGAAAGGTTGTTTTGTTTGGTGGCTCTGAATTGTCCTCTGGAAAATGGGGATTCTTCTCACAATTGAATTTTGTGCGTAAAATGGGCTTGGTTTTACCGATTGGCTTAATGATGCGTTCCAAAAATATTCTCGGAGTGAACATGCTGAAAATTGCTGATAATCGTCCAAAAGTATTGGCGAATTGCCTGCAAGAAGTTGTGAAATTGCATCAAGCTGGAAAATTAGAACCGCAAGTTGGTGGAACATACACCATTGACAAAGTAGCAGAAGCACATGCCGCCTTAGAAAACGGAAAAACCACAGGAAAATTAACCGTTTTCTGGGATTAAATAATCACGAATTATAAATTATAAATCATGAATTGTTAAGGTGCTGGTGGACCAACATATTCCAAACACGCGTTTGTTCCAACCCAACATTTCGCTTTTTGGCGCAATTCAATGGATGTATCAGCTTCGACAATAAAGTACATTTCAGGTGTATTTTTCCATGTTTTGAAACAATCGGAGCCTTTGATTTTGTAGTTTTTATCCTCCATTGGCGCATATTTCTTCATGTATTCTTCCAACGAAAGGAATTTGTCTGCACGAATTAGCATGTAGTCACCAACAGGTAAATTAAAGATTGCATTTCCTTCAACATCCAAGGTAATTTCCTTGTAGATTTCCATTCCTTCTGTAAAGATTTTTCCTTTCAGAATATTGAATTTCTCAAATTTCATGGATTCATAATATCCGGCTGCTACATCTGGATTTGGACGTGCTCCACCGCAATATGGTTTGTGCACATTTCCATGAAAATTAATCACTTTCATGGTTGGATCAGTTTCCTTGTTTTTAGCTGTTCCACAAGCAACGGTGAACGCCAAAACAGCAAATAGAGTGATACGGAAAATCATAATTGATGAATTTAAGGCAAAGATAATCAATTTAATGAAAATCAATTTGTAGGCAGTTGACAAGCGATCAACATCCAAAGCGTAACAGAGGAATTCGCCATAAACTTTGAGTTTTTAGTTAGAACCATAAAAACCCATGAATATTGAAACCAATGTTGCACAAATTCAGATAATTTACGTTAATTTTGTAACACTTTTTAATCATTAAAATCAAACACCAGATGGCTGAAACAATGACAGACCTTGGAATTCAGGAGATTCTTTCTCAATTAGGGATTGAAGAAATAAATAACGGAGCCTCAACAGGCGGAAAATGGTTTAAAACCAGAGGAGAGCGTATCGATTCAATTTCTCCAGTTGATGGAAAATTAATCGCATCAGTAAATGCTGCTACAGAAGCAGATTACGAAGCAGTTATTTTGAAAGCACAAGAAGCGTTCAAAGAATGGAGAATGATTCCTGCACCAAAAAGAGGTGAAATTGTTCGTCAGTTGGCAGAGCGTATACGTTTCTACAAAGAGCCACTTGGAAAATTGGTTTCTTATGAAATGGGGAAATCTCTACAAGAAGGTTTAGGTGAAGTACAAGAAATGATCGACATCTGTGATTTCGCAGTTGGTTTATCACGTCAATTGTACGGACTTACAATGCATTCAGAGCGTCCAGGACACAGAATGTATGAGCAATATCACCCACTTGGAATTGTTGGAATTATTTCAGCATTCAACTTTCCAGTTGCAGTTTGGAACTGGAATACAGCATTGGCTTGGGTGTGTGGTGACGTTTGTGTTTGGAAACCATCTGAGAAAACACCAATTACAGCAATCGCTTGTCAACAAATTACAAAAGAAGTATTCGATGCAAACGGAGTTCCTGAAGGAGTTTCTGGTTTGGTAATCGGTGGTGCTGAAATTGGAAAATTGATGGCTGAAGATACACGTGTTCCGTTAGTATCAGCAACAGGATCTACACGCATGGGTAAATCTGTTGGTACAGCAGTTGGAGCGCGTTTAGGAAAATCTTTATTAGAACTTGGTGGAAACAATGCAATTATCATCACACCAACAGCTGATTTGAAAATGGTTGTACCAGGAGCTGTATTTGGAGCAGTAGGAACAGCAGGACAGCGTTGTACTTCAACTCGTCGTTTGATTATTCACGAAGAGATTTACGATAAAGTAAAAGATGCGTTAACAAATGCATACAAACAATTGAAAATTGGTAATCCATTGGATCAAAACTTCCACGTTGGACCGCTTATCGATCAAGATGCAGTGAATGCTTATTTAGGAGCATTGGACAAAGCTGTTGCTGAAGGTGGAAAAATCATCGTTGAAGGTGGCGTTTTAACTGGAGAAGGATACGAATCAGGATGTTATGTGAAACCAGCAATCGTTGAAGCACAAAACCATTTTGCAATCGTTCAGCACGAAACATTCGCACCAATTTTATACATCATGAAATATTCAGGTGGTGTTGAAAACGCAATTAAATTACAAAACGGAGTTCCACAAGGATTGTCATCAGCAATTATGACAAACAACTTGAAAGAAGCTGAAGCATTCTTGTCACAACAAGGATCTGATTGTGGAATTGCAAACGTAAACATTGGAACTTCAGGTGCTGAAATCGGAGGAGCATTTGGTGGTGAAAAAGAAACAGGTGGTGGACGCGAGTCTGGATCTGATGCTTGGAAAGTTTACATGCGTCGTCAAACAAATACAATTAACTATTCAGACAGTTTGCCATTAGCGCAAGGAATCAAGTTTGAATTGTAAGAAATATCGTTAAAACAAAAACCCCGTTCCGAGAAATCAGAACGGGGTTTTTTATGTGTTTTCCTTTTCGATTATAAAGGAATGTTTCCGTGTTTCTTTTGTGGCAATACTTCAGCCTTATTTTCCAACATTTTGAATCCAGCAATCAATTTTGCGCGTGTTTCTTGCGGTAAAATTACATCATCTACGATTCCGCGCTCAGCAGCTCTGTATGGATTTGCAAATAAGTCAGCGTATTCCGCTTCTTTTTCCTTCCATTTTTCTTCTGGATTTGCTGCTTCAGCGATTTCACGTTTGAAGATAATTTCAGCTGCTCCTTTCGCTCCCATCACAGCAATTTCAGCCGTTGGCCAAGCAAAGTTCAAATCCGCACCAATATTTTTTGAATTCATTACGTCGAATGCACCACCGTATGCTTTGCGTGTAATAACTGTAATTCTCGGAACCGTTGCTTCAGAGAAAGCATACAACAATTTCGCTCCGTGCGTAATGATGCCACGCCATTCTTGATCTGTTCCTGGCAAGAAACCTGGTACATCTTCAAACACCAATAAAGGAATGTTGAAGGCATCACAGAAGCGAACAAAGCGTGCACCTTTACGAGACGCATCAATATCTAAAACTCCAGCCATCGCTGCAGGTTGATTGGCAATAACTCCCAATGTTCTTCCTTCCAAACGAGCGAAACCAACAACAATGTTCTTCGCGAAATCTTCTTGTACTTCACGGAAACTATTGTCATCAATCACACATTCTACCACTTTACGAATATCGTATGGAACATTCACGTTATCTGGCATGATGTGCTGAATCGTTTCCAATTTAGCAGGATTGAATTCAAAACGTTTTGGTTGAGGAGGTAATTCGTTTGCATTTTGTGGGAAATACGTCACCAAATCACGCACTTTTTTCAAACATTCTACATCGTTTGCAGCAATGAAATGGTTGACTCCCGATTTTTCAGCATGTGCTTTTGCTCCACCTAAATCTTCCGATGAAACCTCTTCGTGTGTAACTGTTTTCACAACGTTTGGTCCCGTTACAAACATGTACGATGTTTCTTCCACCATGAAAACGAAATCCGTCAAGGCTGGAGAATAAACTGCTCCACCAGCACAAGGTCCCATAATTACAGAAATTTGAGGAATTACACCTGAAGCACGTGTGTTACGATAGAAAATATCAGCATATCCAGCTAATGAAACAACGCCTTCCTGGATTCGTGCTCCTCCAGAATCGTTCAACCCAATCAAAGGAGCACCATTTTTCATTGCCAAATCCATGATTCTGCAAATTTTCGCAGCATGTGTTTCTGACAATGAACCTCCTAAAACCGTGAAATCCTGCGAGAAAACGTAAACTGTACGACCATGAATAGTTCCGTAACCTGTTACAACTCCATCACCTGGGAAATGCTGTTTATCCAAGCCAAAAGTTGTTGCACGATGCTCCACGAACTGACCAATTTCATTGAATGAATTTTCATCCAATAACATAGTTATACGTTCACGAGCTGATAACTTACCTTGTTGATGTTGTTTATCAATTCTTGCTTGTCCTCCACCTAAATGGGAAGCTTCACGGCGTTTTAACAGGTCTTCATTACGATCCATAATCTCAAATTTTGTACTCCAAAAGGGAGAAAACAAAGATAACTTTTATTCGTAAATCCATCGACTTTTCAGTGTTTTCAATTCAATTTTTACAAAAAATAAAACTTTTGATTTGATATTGAACTTTTCCCTATTTTTGCCTAAAATTAATCACACTATGAAACATTTATTTAAATTGAGTTTGGTAGCTATGTTAGCACTAACTGCTGTTGTAACTTCTTGTAGCAAATACGATGAGGGTTCAAATTTTTCTTTAATCTCTGCTAAAGGTCGTATGGCTGGTGACTGGAAAATTTCTAGTTACACTGTTAACGGAGCTGATTACACTTCTAGTGTTGGAACCGTTAATGTTACTATTGATAAAGATGGAACTTACAAAGGAACAGCTGTTTACACTGTTTTAGGAACACCTTTCACAGACAATTTAGCTGGAACATGGGAGTTTAACAGTGACAAAACTACTGTTAGTATGTTAGAAACTGGTGCTACATCTGCAGAAGTTTACACAATTATTGAATTGAAAAACAAAGAAATGAAATTACAACAAGTTGATGGTAACACAACTTACTTAACAACTTATACAGCGCAATAATTGATTGTGAAAGGAATTGAAAAGGTCGGCTTTTAGTCGGCCTTTTTTTATTTGTATGTGATTGGATCGAAAGGTGTTGTTTGCACGTTTATCGTTCCTGCTTGACCACTTAAACCATTCATACCATTTAAGCCATTGCTTCCAGATTTACCTTGTGATTGACCACTCAATGGTTTTCCAGGTTGACCACCTGTCCCTCCGGAACCTGCATTTCCTGCAAATCCGCCAATGTTTCGAATTTCTAAAAATGGTTTAATTGCTTCAGCATTAGGGTTTATAACAACCATTATATCGCCTCCACGACCACCATTTCCTGCATTACCGCCGTTTCCACCATTGCCACCGTTACCAGGAAGTTGTGTTGTTGTTCCTTTCAATTCACCATCTTTTCCTGATCCACCAGAACCGCCTTCACCACCATTTCCACCATTACCGCCTTGTGAATTTATAACTAAGGCATGTGTACCCATCATTTTGTATTTTGCCGTCCAATTCTCCGTCGTGTTCTTTAAATGAATGAAATAGATTTCTCCTTCTTTCCAAATATGGATTTCATAATTATCTCCATTCAATCCATTTGCTCCATTTAAACCCGATTCTCCTGCTTTCCCATCTCTAAGTAACCAACCTGTTCCTCCTGAGCCGCCATTGTTACCTTTGGCACCTTTCTCGCCCGAAAACCCAACTGATAACGGAGCATTAAAGTTCAAACGTATTGTATCTGAAGCTGTAATCGTTTTACCATTTTTATCCGCCAAGGTAAGCGAAATCACTTCAAATTCACTATCGAATGAAGTTGGAATTCCTAGAAGAGTTGCCTTTTTGTTGGAAAAATCGAATGTAATATTTTGACTTGAAGAAAAGTTCTTTGGTTTAGAAAGTACCTGCTCTTCACTCGTATACATTTTCATAACTACTTCAGCTTTGAAAGGATTAGAGTAATTAATTGGGTCAGCTGAGTTATAATCAACGTATAACTTTTGAATGTTCTCTAGATCAATTTTTTGATAGCTCGTACATCCAGATATTAGCAATATACTTACGTAAAAGATAGTGTTTCTAGTGAGTGCGGATTTCATGTAGTACAAATTAAATTGAACCTTTTGCTTTAAGTTCAAGGTATTTATTGATGGTATTAATGGACAATTCAGAAGGCAAGGTCAAAATCGTTTGAATACCATTTTGTTTCAATTCTTGCGCAATTCTTCCCTTCATGGAAATCATACGTTCAGCGACAGCAGATTGATAAATATCTTTTGTCGTTTTTGGGACTTCATACGCTAACTCTTGCAAATCGGTATTTTGGAAAAACACCACGACCAACACATGTTTTTGATTGATTCGACGCAACATAGGTAAGGCTCTACGCATGGCAAATTCCGTTTCAAAATTGGTGAACAAGACCAACAATGAACGTGTTTTCACAGTCCTGCGCAATGAATTGTACAACAACTCATAATTTGGCTCTAGGAAATGTGTTTTTTGATTGTACAATTCTTCAATGATTCGGCGCATTTGTCCACCCGTTCGATCTGCTGGAAGTTGCGAACCAATTTTATCAGAGAACGTAATCAATCCTGTTTTATCACCTTTTCTTAATGCTATATTCGAAAAAACCAAGGTAGAATTTATGGCATAATCCAACATGCTCAAGTTGTCGAATTGAACTTGCATGGAACGACTTTTATCAATAATGCAATAGATATGTTGGGATTTTTCTTCTTGGTATTGATTTACCATCAATTCATTTCTGCGACTTGTAGCCTTCCAGTTGATGGTTTTTATCTCATCTCCTTGCACATAGTTTTTGATTTGCTCAAACTCACTTGTGTTACCCAAACGACGAATTTTCTTAATTCCAGAACTTGTTTTTTGTTGCTGAAACACTAACAACTCGTACTTTTTCATTTGCAAGACGGAAGGATACACTTTCACTTCCTGTTCATCATCAATGATGTATTTTCGACTCACCAAATTAAACAAGGATGCAATGATGAAAAAGGGTTTTCTGAAGTAAAATTCTCCGCGTTCTTTCGGAATGAAAACATACTCAAAATTTGCTTCCTGCTTCGGTAATACCAAGCCCTTAAAAATACGTGAACGTTCCTGCATTTCAACAGGAAAACCTTCATACATGCGAAAGTTAATCGGTTGATTAGTCGCATTTTTTACGACCAATTTCACCTCGTTTTGATCTCCAAGATTCAAACGATTTTGAACATGACGTTGGTAGATCAATGGTTGTTTCGACGAGAAAGTCAACAAGACATCAAGCAAGGTAATTCCAAATAAACACATCATTCCAATCTTCGCTATAAAATAGAGTGCTGGAACGGCAAATGAAGCCGCAAACAAAATCACCCCAATTGCAAATAGCAAAAAGAAGAAACGCGTTAAATAAATGGAAGAAAGTAACTTCATCGTTTATCTTGGAACTTCAATGGTTTGAATAATTTCATTCACAACATCTTCCGTTGATAATCCTTCCATTTCTGCTTCTGGCGTCAAAATCAAACGGTGGTTCAATACAGGTTTCGCTACAAACTGAATGTCTTCCGGTGTCACAAAATCACGTCCCCGAATTGCAGCAATTGCTTTGGCAGATTTCAAAATCGATAAAGATGCACGTGGTGAACCTCCCAAGTAAATTTTTCCGTGATTACGCGTTTTGTGGGTGATACTAGAAATGTATTTAACCAAATTGTCTTCAATAATGATCTTCTCGACAATATCCTGCACTTTTTGAATTTCACTCACAGTAAAAACTGGTTTTACCGTATTCAAATCAGGTGCTTTGATATTATTTTTATAACGCTGTAGAATTTCTTCTTCTTGGTGCAATTCAGGATAATCTAATTTGATTTTGAACAAGAAACGGTCTAATTGAGCTTCCGGTAAACTATACGTTCCTTCCTGCTCAATCGGATTTTGCGTGGCAACTACCAAGAAAGGAAACGTCATTGGATACAAGGTTCCATCGTACGTAATTTGGCGTTCTTCCATTACTTCAAACAAGGCAGCTTGCGTTTTAGCCGGAGCACGGTTGATCTCATCAATCAACACAATATTCGAGAAAATTGGACCCTTTTTAAAGTAAAAACTAGCATCCTTCATGTTGAAAACACTCGTTCCAATCACATCTGAAGGCATCATATCTGGCGTAAACTGAATACGTGAAAAATCAATATCCAGCGCCTTTGCTAAGACTTTTGAAGACAAGGTTTTCGCAACACCTGGAACACCTTCTAACAACAAATGTCCATTCGCAAAAATTCCAGCCAACATCAATTCAACCATATCATGTTGCCCGATGACAAATTTTGCCAGCTCAACACGCACATTGTTTACCTTCGAAGCTACCCAAATTAATTCTTCATTTTGTCGCTCAAAAGAGTAAGAACTTGCGCCTGTCGTTGCAGGTTCTGAAGTCGTGTCTGCAGGTGATTCTGTCTGCTCTGAGGATGTTGCATCAGTAGCATTTTCTTTTGGCATATAGTTCGAAAAATCGTTTTCTTCCTGTCCTTCTGGTTTGTTTAAATCATCGTTCATCATAACTCTAACTGATGGTGTTTAGAAATAAATCTCTCAAGTTGAGATCTATCAAATTTACTTAATTCTAATTTATTTATTTTCAATTCCTTATCGCCTTTGAAGTAAAATACATAGGCATTTTTAATTACAGAAACACGCATTAAATCACTTGTTGCGAATTGTCGTACTTTACCAAAACTTTGATACACGGCCATTTCTTCTTTTTGAATAACCAAGTAAGGCCGGTTCATTCTTCTGATACCAATTGTTAAGAATAAAGCACCAATTGGCCACAATACAATTCCAATTCCGATTGAAGCAACCAAGTAATAGAACCCAAGCATAACAACATAAATTCCAATCAAAATCAACAAGATGGAAAGAATCAACAGACGTTGTAAACGAATTTCCTTTCCTTCGATACGTTCAATAATTCGATCAGTGATGATATTCGTTCGCATGTAAATCGAGCGTTGTTTCTCAGAAATTTGAGCAAGATGCGTATCGTTCAATATACTTTGATTTTTTGGCTCGAACAAGTTGATTAACTCGTTGATTTCTGGAATTGAAATGTTTGACTTTTCAGAAAGAATTCGAATGGCTTTTTCGCGGTCATTTGATTTTCTAGAAACATCCACGAAAAAATGTTTTTGCATCGCATCGTAGAAATTCTGACGCTGAACCTTGATGATTCCCATCGGATTGCTTTTCGATTGATAAATCGAAGTAATTGTTTGCGCAAACTCCAAAGACATGTTCTTTTTCTTTTCGATGTACGGAACAACAGGTTGCATACGTTTCGATCGGAATAGGGCAAATAATAAAATACCTAAAAGCCCAAGACCAAATGCTGCCATAAGCGCAGGACTTTTTAGGATGAACTGAAAATAGCTATCGTCTTGTTCATCAGATGGACCATCTCCTTCTCCGTATGGATCATACGTATTTTCCAACAAGCGACCCAATTCTAAAATATAGACAGGTTGATCTTGTGGTAATTGATTCAATAAATAAGAGGCATATCGATAACCTGCTGGTCGTTTGATTTGGTAGTTAAAAAAGAACTCTGGATTTGTATGAATGTAAATGTATCCTTTTCCATATTTCAAGCGAATGAAATCTGGCATTTGATAAATCGAAGATAAAACCCTGTAATTAGTATCAATCGGTCGAACAGCGCTAAATGCACGCCATTCATGTGCAATCGTATCATTTTGATACAAATAGAACATTGACAATGAATTGCGGTTGATTGCAACGTTCACACTATCAGCATAATCATAACTTACTTCGTAGCGAATAAATAATCTTCGAACAATGTTATTCGTCAATTGATTCGAACTCAATAACAGTGTGTTTCCTTCGTCGACTTGTGCTAAAACACTATCAAATTCTGCTGTTTTTAACCCAAATTTATCCCCAACAAACAGCATTGTATTGCGTTGGTTCAATTCTAGGACAGAATCTAATTCATACGATTTTGTTAAAGGAACAACTGTGTGATTGGTATCAATATGCGCACGCAACAACTGATTAAACATGAACAATCCGTAAGGATCTTTTTCGTTTAATTTATATTTATCCTCCCAATTTTCTGAAACAAAGGCCTCACGCTTATCGCCCGTTTCAAGTGGATTACCGCCCATCAAAAGTACAACCGCCACTATTACCAAAAGTACGATTCCAATTATCCCTATTTTCGCCTTATTGTTCATTTTTGTCTTTAAGGGATTGGTAATAATTGAGTAAAGTTGGCTGCAAAAGTTCGAAAACGGATTTATTTATTTCGTATTCTCCGTACCACACCAAATCGTAAATGCGAACGCATTCTCTAAAAATATCGCTATTCGGACGACTCGCTACCTCCATGATGTAATGGTGATTCGTTTTATCCTTTTTCCAGTGAATCCAATTTTTCTGAATTAACTCTTTCAAAATAAACGTAAAGTAAATGCGTACACATTCGCGGTAATCTTCTCTTGCCAGAGCCGTATCCAGTTTGAGCTCTAAATCTGTTTTCGAGATTACAGTTGGATTCCAATCATTTTCAACATTTTGCTGAATGGTTTTGTCGGACGGTTGACGATTTTTTAAATACCAGTACAAACCGAAGATTAATCCAGCAATCAAAAGTAGAACCAGCAACATTTTCCAAAATTCTGCCGAAATCGTTGGTGGATCTACATCAGGTACATTTACATCTGGCGTGTCAATATTAGGGCTATCGATATCAGGCAAGGTGATTGGTTCCGGTTTTTTGATTTTTGGATCTGATTTTAAGGTTCCTCCACCGCCTTTTCCAAATTGTCGTTCTCTATCCTGCTGTATTTGTTGCGGATTGTATTGAATTCCTTGGGAACCACTGGAAGTAGAAGTACTCGTTGGTGTTGGATCTTGCGATTCATGAATTGAAGTTGGTCCTGAATTGTACCAATCATCAGGCCCTTTGTAATCCTTTTGCTTTTTGTATTTTAAATAGTCTTTTTCTTGCTTCCAAACCTTCTTTTTGGGGTCCATTTTTGAACCTTGCGCATTCACTTGAATCGCTGAACAGAACAATACTATGAAGAGCAATAACTTATTCAAAATCAACACTTTTTTCTTGATAACGATTGCGCTTTCCAAACTTTTTAAAATTCTCCTTGAGCGATTTTGCTTCTGATTTATCCAGTTCTGTGTAATATGAGAATCCTGCAATAATTGCCAACAGCGGAAGAACTCCCAATAAAAACGCAACGTAGACAACTTGACGTACAATATTTCCAATGACAATGTAATCATCCGTAAACTCTCTAGAAACGCGTTTTACTAGTCCGACCAACATATCCAAAGCATCGCTAACCAAAGGTTCATCATTGTAACCGTTGTGAATACTAAATACGAAAGCAATTGGTTGTGCTATTAATACAATGAAAACAAGTACCAAGCCCAAAGTCAACAGGGTATTTCCGTATTGTTTTACACTAAAACGGAATGACTTTTTTAAGCGTCCACCAAATGCAGCATCGTCAAGTCCCATTGTTGCGCCTTGCAAATAGAACAAGGGAATTAGGAAAAATGCCCAAAAGAGTAAATACCAAGGTAAACCAAATAAAATGATGAAAAGTCCCATACTTCCAAGCCATACAGCAAGAAAACGTTTTTTAGCAAATGCAAAAAATCCCTCCCAAGAAAAAGCTTCATCCATTGATGTGAAGGACCAAAATACTGCGGTGAAAACGAGTGAAATGTTCAATGTCCAAAGGAATGCAACTATTATATCGCCAATCGAATTAATATCATAACCAATTATAATTCCGAGTTGACCAGCCCAATCATACCAATATTCTGTTTCCAATTCATCGTACTTCATGGTGTCTTGGGCAATTATCAAGAGTATCGTAATTGGAACAACAATCGTAAAGATAATTTTCGAAAATTTCTTAAAGTACATTCGGTAAAACTGGAAGGAATCTGAGATGGTTTGTCCAACATTTCTGATTTTATACCGTTGAATTTTACTTGTTGTGCGAAAAGGTGCAGCTTCTTCTGCATCTACCAATTCAGGATATTTGCGTGCAACATGAATTGGATAAAAGACATAAACAAACAAAATCAATCCAAATGAAAGCATAATCAATGTCCATTTCGACCATTCAGGTAAGGTTTGATAATTATGTGTCACAAAACTTTCCAAAAATCCAGCTGCAATGACAAACGGAACTAAACTCATCATGATTTTTAATCCGCGCTTCGTCGATAATTGAAGAGATTGAAGTCGCGTATAGGAACGTGGAAACAACCACCCATTTCCGGCTGTTATTCCGGCTGCTCCTGCAATCACAATGGATGAAATTTCAAATGCACCATGAATCCAAATTCCAAGAAAACTTGTAATGAGAAGACCCTTTAGTTTAAAAAAGTATTGAAATGCTCCAAGCATAACACCATTGTAAAACATCATTACATGTGTGCCAATCGTAAAGAAAAATCCAATGAAAAAGGTCAAGAACGACACTTTCATGTTGTTGGTTGTAATTTGAATGAACATTCCCAACTGGCTTTCATCTTGGTACACATCTAATGGAACACCATTTTTAATGTTCTCAATCGTCATGTCGACATAACCATCGCCCATTACTACACGCGGAAAATCTGGGTCAAAATGCGTTGTAATAGCACCAATAACAACATAAACCATGAATGCAACAAGGGCAAACAACAAATTTTTTCGTGCGCGATAAATTTCCAAGGGAAGGGAAACTTTCCAAACAGTTAACAGCTTTTTTAATGATTCACCGCGTTGTTTATGAACGCCAGTAAAGACTTTTTGAGCTAGTTGATTGAGGTAAACCCGAACTGTTCGACGTTTGTAAAACGTTTGTGCATAACTTAAGTCATCAGTCATGTCCATATACAGATTACTCAGCTCTTCTGGATCATTAGCGTTTGATTCATAGAGTTTTTCAAAGCGTTCCCACTTTTCTTTGTTTTGCTGTATGAAGGATGTTTCTTTCATTCGACGGAATGTAAAGATATAAAAAGAAGAAAGTGAAAAACAGATTCTGGCAAGAAACTGCGGAAAGATTAATTATTTCTGTGCGAAATCTCCAATTTGCCTATTTTTAGGTAAAAACCCCCTGGTGTTTTTTCGGTGGCTTTAGCCGTTCTGAAATCAACTTCTTGTTTCACAACATCAGACAAACGATTTGTTATTGGTTTAATTGGATTTTTCATGTCTTGAAAACCATAGTTTGTTGCAACATTTTCAGTTGTAACAGGCGTAATGGTTGACTGAGCGAATGTTTGTTCTTCAATGTCATTATCTACTTCGCGTACAGAAATGCCCATTAATTTTTTCACTTTTAATTGAAGCGGTTTATTTGTCAAACGATTCGGAATATTTGAGGCAACAATTGGTTGTTCTTTGGATGGCATTGACACACTAAACGAAGGTTCTTGAGATGTTGAACTCGAAGGATTAATGACAACTGGCGACTGGTTTACATCGTTAACGGGTAGTTTTACATGAATTCTAGCCGTTGTTCCTGCCATTTGACCTGCATCCGTCGATGGATTTCCAAGAAACAAAAACACCGCAACACTTGCAGCAGCAGCCATTGAAAGGATTGGCCATAAGGCAATTCTTCGCGCTTGTTTTAATGAAGATTTCTCTTCAAAAACAATTGATAAATCAGGATTTAATTTTGTGTTGGCATACAAACGTTGCGCGTGCAATAAACTTGGATCTTGTGATAAAAACACGTTTAATTCAGCGCGTTTAGTAGAAGACAATAAGCCTTCCGTTTGAGCAATTAAAAACTGTTCAACATTGCTTAAAGTTATTGCAGTGGATTCAAAATTGAGTTGTTTCAAATTTTCCTTAAAAGATGCATCTAGTGCAACTTGATCACCTTCAATTGCAAATAAATTTTCATCTTCCAATTGCAATTCAGGATGTTCCTCCAAGAACGCTAAAAACAAAGCAGTTTCCTCTTCGCTCAAAGTTCCTTCGAGAAAATCAAGGTAAAATGCCTCATAATTAAATATACTGATGCGTTCCATGGTCAATTTATACTACTAATTCTGTTCGTTTTATGTACTCCTTCAACGTTTGTCTCGCTCTGAAAATATACACTTTCACTTGCGATTCATTCAAATTGGTTATTTCTGCAATTTCTGCGTAATTGTATCCTTCATAATCGCGCAACAAAACAACTGTTTTTTGAACCTCTGGCAATTTATCCAATGCTTCGTTCAACACTTTTTGCAAATCGAATGAAATTGAAAATTCAGTGGAAGCAATGTGTTCTACTTTTTCAAAATCACCGTTTCTTCCCTCTTTTTTCACCCAATCGACAATTGCATGATACGCCGTTGTAAACAAATATGACTTCACTTTTTCGTACGTAACTTCTTCGTGTTTAATCCACACTTTTGTGAACGTTTCTTGTACAATATCCTTCGCCGACATCTCATTTTTGAGATGCTTTAGTGCGAATCTGTAGATATTATCCGAAAATTCGTCGACAGCGCGATTGTACTCGTTTGAAGTCATTTCGTTTATTGGTTCCAACGTTAGACTTGCAAGTTACAGAAAAGTTACAGCGATTTGAAAATTTTATTTTTTTTGGTACTTTAAAATAAACTGAACCAACTCTTTTTCTTCGGAATTAATAGGTTTATAGTACGTTGCAAGTTGTTTCAATTCTTCCAATGTTTGCGTTCCTTTGAAAGCAGAATCGCGCAATTGCAAACCAAATCCAATAACAAGATTGATCAATTCATTTTTCAAAAGTGGAGCATCATTGCTTAAAACAATTCGATGCTCATTACTTTCTTTCTCCTCAAAGGGTTTGTAGCGCAATTTCACAAATGCAAGCTCGTTAGAAGCAATAGTGTTTGTTGCTTGCACAAAATGTGTTTCAACATTCTCTGCAGTTCCGCGTTCAATTTCATAAATCGCAGTTACCTCGTGTCCATAACCCATTTCACCGCCATCTTTCGTATCATCAATAAAATCCTGAGCTTTCATTAAACGATTTTCATAACCAATCAAACGATAGTTTTTTACCAAATTTGGATTAAACTCAACGTTCAATTTGACATCTCTGGCAATATTTAACAGGTTACCAATGTCATTCACTAAAACGCGCTCAGATTCTTCAAGCGAATTAATGTAAAAATGATTTCCATCTCCTTTATCCGCTAAGGTTTCTAAGGTTGAGTTTTTATAATTTCCCATTCCAAATCCTAAGGCAGTTAAATAAATTCCTTGTCCACGTTGCTGTTCAATGTATTTTTCCAAATCACCTGGCGAATTGATTCCAACATTAAAATCTCCATCCGTTGCAAGAATAATGCGATTGTTGAGTTCAGGGTCAAAATGTAATTTCGCGAATTGATAGGCTGTTTCAATTCCACCAATCCCATTTGTTGAACCACCTGAGGATAATTTGTCCAACGCATTCAAAATAATCGACTTTTCGTTACACAATGTTGGTTCCAAAACAACGCCGCTTGTTCCAGCATAGGTAACAATTGCCACACGATCGTTTGCTTGTAAGGTTTTAACAAATTCCTTCATTCCCTGCACTAACAAGGGTAATTTATTGGAGCTACTCATTGAACCAGATACATCAATTAAAAAAACAAAATTGTGGTTTTTACGAGGCAAATCTTTCGGTAAATCTTGCGCTTTCAGGTGAACTTTTACTAATTCGTGCTCTTTGTTCCAAGCACATGCAAGTCGTTCAATTGAAACGTTGATTAGTTCAAACGAATTAATTGGATCTTCATGATAATCAAATGAATTGATCATTTCTTCCAATTTAATTGCATCTCGAGCAACTGGCAAATTACTATATAACTGATTTTTGACATATGACCAAGAGGCTTGATCGATATCAATTCCAAACGTTGAATTTGGATGGGTTAAAGGCGAAAGAAAATCGTTTTCATAAATTGGCAGAAATGCATCGTAATTTTTTGCAGGCGGTAGCGGTTTTGGTTCAACATATTTTTCCGATTTGCGAATGCGCGGTTCAATCCGTTTTCCTTGTGTATAAGATTTTGTTTCAATCTGAATGACTCCACCTGTAACATCGCCATAGTTTGCTGGAATTCCACCAGTTAAAACTGTTACATTGTCAATCGAACTTTTAGAAACTGCATTGACGTTTCTTACACGGATTCCATCTACATAATAAGCTACATCGTTAGCTCGCGAACCACGAAAATGCAACTCACCCGTTTCCTCAGTTGTCGTAACACCACCAACTGTTGAGGCAATTCCATTGACAGTTCGTGTTGGTAATCGGGAAATATCCTCACGTGTAATTGTAGAATTCATGGAGTAACCGTTACTAAAATTCAACAAGGGAACACGATACAAACATGTCACCATTTGAATTTCGCGTACAGATACGGATCCATAATCAAGTAATTCAATTTTCTCTTCTTGATGGATCACTTGTGGAGTTGCATTTTCTGAGAGTTCAGTATTCAAATTACTTCTTGATTTTACTTGAAGAAAACTGCTATCAACAAAAAACACCGAACTCAAAAGTTGATTTTCTTGAATAAAAATACTTGCTGAAAATGTCTTGCTGAAGTCCTCATTTTGAATCCAAACAGTCAATTCACCAACCGGTAAATCACGAAGAATTAGAGAGCCATCTTTCGCCGTAAAACCTTCGGCACAAAAAGAATCTGAAAACAATTGGATATTCATTCCTTCAATTGTACGACTTGAAGAATTATCAAAGCATTTTAGATAGACTCCACCTGTTTGAGCTGAGACACATGTTGCTTGGAATAAAAGAACATAAAGTAAAAAACGTTTCATGGCAGTAATTTGACTTGTAGATGTCAAACCAACTGTGAATCCATAAAAGCAATTAATTTATCTCTTTAATTGTGTCTTTAAAAATATAAAATTAGTCGCGGATGGCTTTAATTCCCGGCAATTCGATTCCTTCCAAGTATTCCAACATAGCGCCACCACCCGTAGAAACGTATGAAACTTTATCTGCCAATTTGAATTTATTGATTGCCGCAACAGAATCTCCACCACCGATTAATGAGAAAGCTCCTTTTTCCGTTGCTTCAACAATGGCATTTGCAACATCTTTTGTTCCTTGTTGGAAGTTTTCCATTTCGAAAACACCCATTGGACCATTCCACAAAATCAATTTTGAAGAGGCAATAATCTCACGACAAGCAGCAGATGTTTCTGAACCTGTATCAAGTCCCATCCAACCTGCTGGTATTTCACCAATTTTCACTTCTTGACGATTTGCATCATTGTCAAATTTATCGGCGATAATTGTATCTGTTGGAATGTACAAATTCACGCCTTTTGCTTTGGCTTCGTTCATGATTTTTTGAGCCATTGGAACAAAATCATCTTCAATCAAAGAATTTCCAACTTCACCACCCATCGCTTTCACGAACGTGTATGCCATTCCTCCTCCAACAATCAAATTGTCTACTTTATCCAATAAACGCTCGATAATGGTAATTTTTGAAGAAACCTTCGCTCCACCAACGATAGCAGTCAATGGTTTTTCATCGCTGTTCAATACTTTATCAACGGCTTTAATTTCACCTTCCAATAAATAACCAAACATTTTATCATTCGGGAAAAACTTCGCAACAACTGTCGTACTTGCATGAGCTCGGTGAGCAGTTCCAAAAGCATCATTCACATAAACATCTCCGTGTTTTGCCAATTGTTCTGCAAAACTTTCAGTTCCAGCAGTTTCGCGCTTGTGAAAACGCACATTTTCTAACATTAACACTTCACCTGGTTTCAAAGCTGCACTCATGGCATCCGCTTGTTCACCGATACAATCATTCGCAAACTGAACAGGTACACCTAACAATTCAGCTGTATGTCCAACAATGTGACGCAATGAAAATTTATCTTCAGGACCATCTTTCGGACGACCTAAATGCGACATCAACACAACACTTCCACCATTTTTAAGAATATGTTGAATCGTAGGCAAAGCTGCACGAATACGTGTATCATCCGTAATTTCAAACGTTTCTTTGTCCAATGGAACGTTAAAATCAACGCGAATTAATGCTCTTTTTCCTGCGAAATCATAAGTGTGAATGTCAGCCATTTTTGAAGTTTTTAAATGTTACGGCAAAGTTAAGTAGAACGTGGAACATAGAACATGGATGATTGACTTTTTTCTGTGAAA
Source organism: Bacteroidota bacterium (assembly GCA_039804825.1). GTDB lineage: Bacteria > Bacteroidota > Bacteroidia > Flavobacteriales_D > Crocinitomicaceae > M0103. The sequence goes on along the minus strand of JBDLVK010000051.1, from coordinate 8,976 downwards.
TAAATTGGTTAATTTCAACCTCCGTGTCAGAAAATCGTCAAATATTCAGTTTACAGCAGGTTGTTTCTTCCATTCGAAAAACGATTGAAGAACGCTATCAATCAAGCTATTGGGTAAAAGCAGAAATGCATAAATTGAATTTGTACCCAAGTGGACACGCATTCCCCGAATTGGTACAAAAGGAAAATGACAAAATTGTGGCGCAAATAAATGCATCCATTTGGAACCATAATTTTCAACGCATCAACAAACAATTTATTGAAGTTGTAAAAGAGCCCTTGAAAGAAGGAACGACATTGTTGCTAAATGTCAAAGTGGTTTTTCACGAAACATTTGGATTGAGTTTACAAATTTTAGACATTGATCCAAATTATGCGCTCGGAGAATTGCAGCGTGAGCGTGAAGAAACTTTGAAAAAATTGCAGGCTGAGCGTTTGATTAATGCCAACCAATTATTGGATTTTCCTTTGTTACCGAAACGAATCGCGATAATTTCCGCTGATACGAGCAAGGGCTTGTCGGATTTTATGAAGGTTTTGAATAACAATCCATGGAATTACCAATTTTTCACGATGTTGTTTCAAGCCTATTTACAAGGCGATGTTGCCGCACCATCAATCATTGAACAATTAAAACGCATTGAAAAAGTGAAACAGCATTTTGATGTTGTTGTCATTGTGCGTGGCGGTGGTGGTGAAGTTGGACTTTCGTGTTACAACAATTATGAATTGTGTAAAGCAATTGCTTCTTTCTCTTTACCTGTTTTAACTGGAATTGGACATTCAACCAACATGACAGTTGCAGAACTTGTAGCCTTTAGAAATGCCATCACACCAACTGAGTTAGCCGATTTCTTATTGCAAACTTTCCATGATTTTTCAGTTCCTGTTAACGATGCACGTAAAGTTTTATGTTCTTCTTCAGACAGAATTTTAGAACGGGCAAATCAATTATTTTCTGCTGAGACAAAACACTATAAAAACAGTGCAACAAATTACCTACTAGAATCTAAAAACAGTTTGCTGCTCACGAGTCAACAATTCAAAAATGAGGCAAAATCACTTTTAGCACATAATCGTGAACATTTACATTTTGCCCAAAAAGAATGTTCAAATTATTCAAATCGATTGTTTAAATTGAATCGCGAGCGAATAGCAGAATATGTTGTTCAGTTGCAACTTAAGTTTATTAATCGGCTTGGAAAAGAGCAACAGCAACTTTCTGAAATGGAAAACATGGTGCGTTTGATGGATCCGAAAAATGTATTAAAACGTGGATATTCCATCACAACAATCAACGGACAAACAATACAAAAAAACAATCAAGCAGAAATTGGTGATAATATAACAACAATTACCTTCGATTTCGAATTGACATCTACATTAATTAAAAAAGAAGAAAATGGAGAATGAATTAAACTATACCGCAGCATTTGAAGAATTGCAACAAATTGTGCGCGACATGGAAGACGGTGAAATTACTGTTGATGAATTGGCTTTAAAAGTAAAGCGTGCCGCAGAATTAATCAAAATCTGTAAAAACAAACTCACTTCAACCGAAGAAGATGTGAATTTAATTTTGAAGGAATTGGAAGGTTAATTAACACAACTCTTTGAAATGAACTTAATCATTGGTTGTTTGTAAACAGCCTTGCTTATGAAATACATTTTTGCCGTATTACTCACGTTTATTTGCAATTTACTTGCTGCAAATCCAATTTACGACACAATTTATCATCCTTTGTATAGGGGTAAACAAATTGTCGAAGTGAGACTTCATTCCACAAATCCGGCCAACAAAGGTTTTCTAACGATCGATCAATCTGCACTCAGCCACAACACAATTTCAAAAATTCTCGTTCGTGATTCGTTGGGCAATACCTTAATGAAATACAACGACCTTGATAAATCATTCGATCCCAAAAAACTCAAATCAATCTCAGCATCTTCCAAGTTAGTAAAGGCGCATAAACTGCTAACAAAAAATACTTCTTCATACATTGGTAATGATGATAGCGGTTTTAATATTCTGTATCCAATTTTTACTTGTTTACCTTCTGACAATGGTCAATGTGTATCCGCGAAGATCGGATTATTGGATTCAACAGGAACAATTGTTATTCCTATTGAATATGACCAAATTTCTTGGGTTGATTCTGTCTTTATCACCAGAAAACAAGATAACTATAGTTTATATTCTGAACAATTCAAACTCTTGCTAAACGATTACCAACTCATCGAATACATCAACAATCAGAAAGATCATCTTCTCTTGAAAAAAGACAATTTATACGGATTGATTCATCGAACTGGAAAATACATTTTACCCATGGAATTTGAAATGATAGGCAATTCCAAGTTTATGTATGGAAGTTATGAGTTTTTAAAGGATGGATTATGGGGTTTTGTCGACTTTTCCTTAACCACATTTTTAGATCCATTTTCACCATCTCCTAATCTGTTACAACGTGATGGGTATTTCGAATATCGTGATGATAATAACATATGGACGGTGCTTGATTCTACAGGACGTATTCTTTTACGTTCATCAATGGAAATGTCACAAGTTGTAAATCAAAATCGCTTTCTTGTATTTCGATATACACGAGAAAATGGATATGAACGCTTCTTGGTTGACGCGTTTGGGAAACCAGTTGTTGAAGAAAGTTATTACGACTTATGGCGCGTAAATAAAACAACCATAATTGCTGGATACGATGCAAAAATACACGATGCAAGCAATTACAAAAAATCGTATAAATGGATTTTGTTGGATCAAAATGGCCAAGCAAAATCTGAAACAGTTTATAAAAGCATACAACCAATAGATGAACAATTTTTAGGTGTTTGGACCTTTAAAGACAAGCAACAAGTCATTGATGATTTTGGGAATGATGTTCTCGGATATTCCGTGGATGGTATTTATAAATATTCCGAACATGTCTATAAAATTCAAATTGACGGTAAACATCAGTTCATTGACTTGCACAGACCTCGATTTGTGTCGAAAAAGTATGACCAAATCCAATGCATTTCAGAAAATCGTTTTGGAGTGCAAAAAGATGGTTTGTTTGGATTTATCAATGGAAACACATTCGAAGAAATTGTACCAATCAATGCTGACCAAATAACTTGCTTCAAGGATGGAGTTGCATCACTAAAACTCAATAATGAATGGATATTGATCGATACACTCGGTCAAGTTTATTCAAAAGACCGATACAAGAATGTCAAATTACTCGATAATGGTTTTGCACTCGTAGAAAAAGAAGGAAAATATGGTATCATTGATGAAAAAGGAATATTTGCAATTCCCCTAATTTATGATGAAGTAAAATTCATTGTACATAAAGACAATGACTATTTTATTGGTGTTAAGCGCAATGGTAAATACGGAATCATCAACATGAAACATGAGGTTCTGTATCCCTTTATCTTCGAAACTTGCGCCGAAATCACAGCATATACAAGCATTCCACAAAATAGACAAAATGGATTTTATGCTTTTCTTAGTATTACCAATCGACTAACAATCGAATATTACTATTTGAATTTTGATCCGAGAAAAGATGAATTAAAAATTCAGGCCAATCCAACCAAAGGATTTAAAATCGTCACAAAAAGCTGTTCTAGCAATACAACTGGAAAATGCATGGGTGTTGAAAATTGGACGGGTCAACCAATTATTCCAGCGACCTACAATCAAATTAAGAATTTAAGGTATAATACTTTCGAGGTCTATTCAAGCAAAGGAGCTGGTTTGATGGATACGCTTGGAAGAACACTGATTCCAACGATTTACGCTTATATGTATGAATTGGGTCGCGATTCAACACTTCTGCAAGTTGGACGACATTCTGGAACGTGGGGTTTATATACGCGTTCTGGAAAAATGATTGCTGATACCATTTACGGTGGATTTGAAGAACCGATTAACGGATTAATTCCATTCTATGCTGATATGCATTTTCGTATACAGGATAATCAATGGATTCATGATGCGAAAAAAATAGGATTCATGGATAAAAATGGGACAATTATCATCGAACCATTTTACGATCAGATTTACAAAGACTCCCCTAAGAAAGGATATATTCAGTTAAAATATGGCAATAACTATTGCACGATTGATAGCACAGGAAAACTTATTGAAGGCCATTTAGCAACTGGTGAAACAGATGAACAACCGTATTATGAGCCTCATGAATCTGCCGAAGAATATGCCTTGCCTACAAACGACTCCAATAAAAAACACAAACGCACCAAAAGGAAAAGAGCACGGTGGTTGTAAACTGATGGAAAATTGCTTTACTTTTATTAAAAATTTTAGATTGAAGAACGCGTTTTTGTTTACACTTATCTTTCTAATTTCTTGCACTAAAGAAGTTAAAATTGATATTCCCGGATATCAAGAACAGGTCGTTGTAGACGGAAGAATTGAAACAGGTGGTTTTCCAATAGTGTTGCTTTCGAAATCACAAAATGTTTATGCACCAACCGACTTAGCCGCTTATATTTCATCCTTTATTTCGGATGCTGAAGTTTCAGTCAGCAATGGAAGTCAAACTTTTACACTGCAATTAATTACTGTGAATTCACTTTCATTAGAGAGTCAAAAAACCGTTGCCGAGATGTTAAAAGTCACACTCAATGAATTGCAATTATTACCCATTCAAGTCTATTCAACTACAGATCCACTAACTATCGGCGAAGTTGGTAAAACCTATACATTAACAATTAATCATCAGGGTAAAAGTTATGTTGGGTCTACCACTTTATTAACTCCAGTTGCTCTCAATAATTTGTATTGGAAACCTGACGATTCAAATTCAGATTACGGTTATTCTTGGGCGAATTTGACTGATCCCGCAGGAGAATTCAATGGATATAAATGGGAAGCAAAACGCATCAACCACACTTCAACAGGCGAATATTTGGACGATTTATACAAACGCGCTGGATATTTTAAAGACCAATATTTTGATGGTTTAACCTTTGAGTTTGCAGTGGAAAACCCACTAAAACGAAAAGATTCAACGCATTTAGAGGCCTATAAACGCTTTTATCGTGTGGGCGATACTGTTGTGATTAAACTTTCTCGATTGGACTACGCAACTTTTGATTTTTTTGATAAGAAATCGGCGCAACTAGAAAATGGTGGAAATCCGTTTGCTACACCCGTAAATATTCCATCAAATATTTCAGGAGCTCTAGGAATTTGGGCAGGAATTTCGCCCTGGTATGATACCTTGGCTTGTCATCCTTAATGGATTATTCGTTTAATAAAAGCGACATGTCGTGCATCATTTTGTCGACATCTTTTGGATTTGTTCCATCATAATAACCACGAATGCGCATTTGTTTATCCACTAATACAAAGTTATTGGTATGAATGAAATCGCTTCCCACATCACCCTGATTTTCAGCTTCGGTTGGTTTTAACGTAAAAAACGATGTTCGTGCTAAATCGTATATAGTTTCACGTTTTCCAGTTAAGAAATTCCATTGATTTCCTTTCGAGTTATGCGCGTCAGCATAACGTTTTAATTGCTCAACTGAATCTGTTTCTGGATCTACACTAAAACTCAAAATTTTCACGTTGCTATTCGATCTAAATTTCTCATGTACGCGTTGCATTTGTGCATTCATGCGTGGACAAATCGTTTTGCAGGTTGTAAAGAAGTACTCAACCACATAAACTTTACCGCGAACATCTTCCTGAGTGATTGTTTTGTTGTCTTGATTTTTAAATGCAAACTTTCCAATTGTGTGACCATAGCCTACACGAAGTAATTCTGGATCTACCATATCTTCAGGAACATCAATTGGATTGATAATTGGCAAAGACTCAGGCTCAGGTTTTGGGCGTGACATAAAGTAGGTAAATGTCACACCTGCAATGGAAAACAGAACAAGAAATATAATACGATTCATACTACAAAATTAGACATTGCTTCACTTCAAACAATGAGATACGTCAGTATTTCTCAAAATCTTAACGATTTTTTCGGTTAACTAGTTTTCGGTTTTGAATTATTAAATTTTCGTTTGAACGGTTTGCGTTTATTTGGTTTTGCTTGAACAATAAATTCAGGTCCTGCACCTAATGCTTCTGGTAATATTCCTTGTGGAATTTCGGACTCAATCAATCGTTGAATTTGCACCAATTTTCGCATGTCTTTTTCATTCACTAAGGTAATCGCTTCACCTTTTGTATTCGCACGTGCTGTTCTACCAATACGATGCACATAATCTTCAGCATCAAATGGTGTATCGTAATTGATCACCAAATTGATTTCTTTGATGTCAATTCCTCGACTCATTACATCTGTCGCAACAATGATTCGTATGCGTTTTGAGCGGAATCCACGTAAAATTTCTTCACGTTGTTCTTGATCCAAATTAGAAGAAACACCTTGAGATGGAAAACCATTTTTACGAAGCGCATGGACAATTTCATTCACTTTACTTTTTGAAGATGTAAAAATGATGATGCTATTATATTCAGAACGTTCTTTTAAAAGATCTTTAATTAATGGGATTTTTTGATTGTCAAACGTCAAATAAACCAATTGTTTAACACCAGCAGCTGGTTTCGAAATCGACAAGGTAATTTCCTCTGGATCTTTCAGGATTTTTTTTGCAAGTTCACGGATTTTAGTTGGCATTGTCGCACTAAACATCAATGTTTGACGCTCCTTTGGCAATTTAGAAATGATTGTAACCAAATCATCCGCAAAACCCATATCAAGCATCTTATCCGCCTCGTCCAACACCAAGTGTTTCACCTGAGAAAAATCCACATACCCTTGCTGAATATGCGATAATAATTTTCCTGGAGTAGCAACAATAATATCTGTTCCTTCTGTTAAGGCTTCTTTTTGCTCGTCCCAATCTTTTCCGCTTCCTCCACCATAAATAGCTTTCGATCCAACGGAAACAAAATAGGATAAGCCTTGAATTTCTTGTTCAATTTGTATAGCCAATTCTCTTGTAGGAACAATGATTAACGTGTCGATTGACATGTCTTCTTTTCCTGTTAATTTATTGAGTATTGGAAGAATAAATGCTGCTGTTTTCCCTGTGCCGGTTTGAGCACACGCAATTAAATCTTTATTTTCAAGTACTTTGGGAATTGCCAATTGTTGAATGGGCGTTGCAGTTTCAAATCCCATGTGCGAAATGGCTTCCAACAACTGCTCATTGAGTTCTAACTCTGTGAATTTCATATGGGCTAAGGTACAAAAAAAAGGCGAGCAATGCCCGCCTTCCATTCTATTGTGCTTGGTTATTAACCTGCATAACTTCTTCTTGCCCAGTTGTGACAAGCTTTTTTACGCTTTTTATTCATGCGTTTGTGACGACGTTGTTTCTTTTTATCAATACGAAAAGTAGCTATTATTTCAGTTGAATTTACTGAAGAAACAGATGCTGATTCATTCGCACTTAACGATAATGTTGAAAAAACGATTAAGATAGAAAGGAGAAATTTCATTTTCGAGTGGATTTAAAAATTAGACTGCAAAACTATGACATTCAGAACGTTTATACAACTTTCTAACAAAGAATGTTGTTAAGAATTCAACGTTGAAAAATGTTAAATCGTATAAACACAATTTAAATTTCGACTTTTCGTTGAAATATTTATTCAACTTTGCGGTACATGAACGAGATCATAAGCAACATTTATTCTTCCATTCTTCAGACCAGTATTTGGGAATGGAGTGCCGTTGCCTGCAGTTTGCTATACGTAATTTTAGTTTCCTATAAAGTGCTCGCTGCTTGGATTTTTGCAGCAATTAGTTCAGTACTTTACATCTATTTGTGTTACAGCAATCGTCTATATTTGGAATCTATTCTCCAAATTTTTTACTTCATAATGGCGATTTATGGTTGGTACATGTGGACTTCCGACGATGATACAAAAGATGTTGTTGTGATACGTTGGCCTATTCGATACCATTTAATGAACATTCTAATTAGTGGATTATTAATGCTTTTGTTTGGCTACATTTTTGACAATTATTCCAATCAGGCGAATCCATATCTGGATGCATTTACTACGATTTTTAGTTTAATGGCCACTTTTATGGTTGCAAAAAAAGTGCTCGAAAACTGGATTTATTGGATCATTATTGATGCCTTTTCCGTCTATCTTTTCGCCTCTCGTGGTTTGTATATGACTTCCGTTTTGTTCATTTTATACACGCTGATTGCGGTTTTCGGTTATTTTCAATGGAAAAAACAATACCAACTTGATTCAATCAATTTAAGTTCAAAATGAAGAAGCGCTTTGCAATCACTGGACCAGAATCATCAGGAAAAACAACACTTTCCAGAGCCCTAGCGGAGCATTACAACACAAATTGGATTCCAGAATTTGCACGTGCATACCTTGAAAAAACAAATGGAATCTATACCGAAATTGATTTGGATTTGATTGCAAAAAGTCAATTAGATACATGGAAAAACGCAAAAGAAGAAGCGATTCTATTTTGTGATACCGAAATGCTCGTGATGAAAATTTGGTCTGAATTCAAATACGGAAAATGCAGTAGCTTCATTGAAAATGCCTTTCAAAATCAACAATTTGAACACTATTTTTTGTGTCGACCAGATATTCCTTGGGAAGAAGATCCATTAAGAGAGCATCCTCAACAACGGGAACAATTGTTTGATCTTTATCACAAATCATTGATTGAATACAACTTACCATTTACAATCGTGGAGGGAGATTTATCCAATCGTCTTAACATTTGTAAAAACGTTCTTGAAAAAAATCACTTTTAATTCATTTCATACAAATTTCCTGTATAACTTTGTCACGTCTCTAAGGGGTGCCTCGATTCATTTCAGGGCTGAGATTATACCCATTGAACCTGTCAGGATAATGCCTGCGTAGGGAAGATGATACTTAAATTATTAATTGCTAATTATTCATATTCAGAGAATTAGCCCCTTGTTCTTGTTAAATTTT
>JBDLVK010000050.1:0-5135 GCA_039804825.1 Bacteroidota bacterium | reverse complement strand
CCTTTACGCAAGGCTTTTTGCTCCTCCGCCGATAAATGAATCACCGATTGACAATCTGTTGAACAACAATTTTCATACTTCTCCTTACACGCATCGCATTGAATGAACAATAAATGACAGGCATCATTCGAACAATTCGTATGTGTATCAGCCGGTGAACCACATTGGTGACAAACAGCGATAATATCTTCCGAAATACGCTCACCACGACGTTCGTCGAAGACAAAGTTCTTTCCAATGAATTTATTTTCGATGCCTTTTTGCTTACAATCGTTGGCGTATTTAATAATTCCACCTTCCAATTGGTGTACATTTTTGAATCCACGATGACGGAACCAAGCCGATGCTTTTTCACAACGAATTCCACCCGTACAATACATTACCAAGTTTTTATCTTCGTTTCCTTTCAGATATTCCTCTTCAATAAATGGCAACGACTCTCTAAAAGTATCCACATCAGGTAAAATCGCACCTTTGAAATGGCCAACTTCTGATTCGTAGTGATTTCGAAAATCGATTAAAATTGTGTTTGGATCGTCTGTTAACTGATTGAATTCCTCCGCATTCAAGTGAATTCCTTTATTCGTTACATCAAAAGTTTCATCGTTCAATCCATCCGCAAGAATTTTGTCACGGACTTTGATTTTCAATTTCAAAAACGGAAACTCAGCTTCAGAATCATCCACTGCAATGTTCAAGCGAACACCGTCTAAAAACTCAATTTGATACAGTTCTTCTCTGAATTGATCCAAGTGGTGAAGCGGAACGGCAATTTGCGCGTTAATTCCTTCCTTGGCAACGTAGGTTCTTCCTACGACATCGATGTTTGACCATTGTTGAAACAAATGATCTCTGAATAAACGAGGATTGGCAATGTGCGCATATGTATAAAATGAAATCGTCACAAACTTGTAACCACTTTCACGCCATTTCGCTTCCAATTCCTCCTTATTTAATGTATTCCACAGTTGCATGCTATGTTGTTTTAAATAAAAAGTTGCACAAAAATAGGGAAAAGGTTTGACATGAAATTCATGATTTATCATTTGTGATTCATAATTACCCATCCAATCGAAAAAATAGAATCTAAAAATCAGATGCACAAATTCCGAATCACGAATCCCAAATTCTGAATTAATACAGTATATTCGTAACAATGAAAATTGCACATCTATCTTTCTTGTTCGTTTTAATGCTTTTGTTGACTGCTTGTCCTGAAATTAGAACCGAGGGCGCACAGCAGAAGTTGTTCAAAAATCACATGGATTTACCGGAACTGAATCGCGTTAATTACTGCGGCATCAGTTTTCAACTATCTAAACTATTTGAAGACAATTTCGATTTTGAATACGTAATCAAAGACCAAGCGATGTCAAAATCAATCTACGATTTAGGCTTGAATTTTAGTGCAGAAATATTCACAAAATCAGAAGCAGATTTGTTCAAATACAGCATTGGTGAGGATCGCGACAACCTAAATACGGTGCATGATTATTATGTAATCAAACGCCAAAATTCCATGTACGAGCATTTCTCCTCGATCAAAAAGAAGGGACCGCGCAATTCAGGTTTTCCAACGGTCATTCAAACAATTGAAGGTCCTGGATACGAAGGTGGCGACACTGTTACCTACATGATGGCAACAGTGGATGTAAACGACAACTATTATGTCTTTCAACTAATTGGAAAAAAGGGCCACATCGGCTATTTGTACGACGATTTCTTGGACATTCTAAAATCGATCAAAAAATGATGAACGAAAAGGATTTCTTGCAACGGTTGAAACGAGAAATCACACATCATTTGCCCGGTGAAGCTGCCCATGCGAAAATGGCCCCCATCAATCGTCCTCTTTCTTCTTATGCTCTTCAACATGCAGAGGAAATTCGTGAATCAGCTGTTGCAGTTGTGTTGTACGAAGAAGATAATTTGATTAAATGCATCCTCACACAACGTCCCGACTATGAAGGAAAACATGGTGGACAAGTCAGTTTTCCAGGTGGTAAAAAGGAACCTGAAGATCTTGACTTGGAAGTCACCGCTCGACGTGAATGTTTTGAGGAAATTGGAATTCCAACTAAACAGGGAGAACTGATTGGCAAATTAACGGAAGTGTTTATTCCTGTGAGTAGCTTTTTAGTACAACCGTATGTTTATTTCCACAGCGAAAAACCACAATTGGAGAGAAATCTGCGCGAAGTAGCCGAAATTTTACATTTTGCCTTATTCGATTTATTAGAAGAGCACCGCGTCATGACGATGGACATTCCACTAGGAAATGGCAGTGTTTACAAAAACGTTCCCTACTTTCACCTTGTCGATAAAAAAGTGTGGGGCGCTACCGCATTAATATTAAATGAGCTAAAAGAAGTACTTAAACAGCTTGCTTAGAATCTGAAACGAGCAAATCCAAATGCAGATGAAATACTGTTTGATTTTGTTGTGAAGAAAGTCAATGCATCATACGATGAAATTCCAACTTCATACGCCCCATCTTTTAAAATGAAATTGATTCCAACTGGAACATTGCTTTTGTAAATTCCTCCACCAAAATAACCTGCGCTCAAGGCAATAAATTTCACTGGTCGAACTTCTCCACCAAATGAAATCACTGGATTTGCAATACTTCCTGGGTTATTACGATCAAATGGAGCCACTAAATCAAATCCAAATGAGAAGACTTTTCCAAAATGCATACTTGCGCCCAAACGGAAATCTGACGCGTTGGCAACTTTGTATTTTTCTTGACCTTGTAGTGATAAAATTCCTCCATCGCGTAACAATTGATTCACCGATTGCGTCATGTTGTAATCCGACAAACCATTCACTGAAACGGATTGTAAAAGTGTGTCATTTACCTTGTAAACATTGCGCGTATAGGTCACAGAACCAATGTTATTAACTGCCGCAGCGATTTTCAATTTGTTAAATAAAATCACACTTGCAGAAAGATCAACTCCATACCCATTCCCAACAACTTTAGGAAGTAGTTTCCCTTGCTGCAGGAAGGTCGAAGGATTCATACTTGCGATTGCTCCATAATCAATGTCAAAATTCGGTGTAATGGATGAATACATGTACAAGCCATTGTCGTCTGAAACCATGTTAAACATCGCCATCGATTGAATGAAACGGCCGCCGATTCCACCATACACAACGAAAACAGAATCTTTTCCAAAAATCTTGCGACCATAACCGAAATTATAATAACGATTCCAAACCGCTCTCAATTCAGATCCTTTCGTGATTTGTGATAAATTCAATGGAACTGAGATTGTTCCCAAAACAACATGGTCTAAAGTGTCTTGTGCAATGTTATCTGAATTGGCAATTATTGTAGTATCTGTTCCAAAAACGACTGTTAACGAATCAAAGTAATTGGAAAGCTTTCCTCTGAAAATAATATCTGTCGTTTCTTGATTTAACTTCGAATACCATTGATAACTCTCACGTACGTTGAAAGCAATTCCACCAAATTTTGCCGATTGATACGAAAATCCTCCCCAGTTGTAGTTCACAAACATTGAAAGTCCAGCTTGCGCATAATCAGCAGCTGCTTCCTTTTGTTCCATCCAGTTCAAGGTATCTTCACTATTGTTCATGACACCACCCTTTACTGCTTTGTAGAATTTTTTCAATTTATCAGAAGACAATGAATCTGAGTAAATCCCGAAACCAAACTCAGTTGCACCCATCGTAAATTTCTTCCCATCGTAACCTGTTCCCCAGCCCAAAGCAGAAGAATTGATTCCCAAACTGTGATAATCTGTTACGAATGTTGTGGCAACACCTTTACCAACAGCAGGATAAGCAACACTTTGTGTTTGGGCAAATAAAACGATTGAAGAAGTGACTGAAATGAATGTAAGTAGTACTCGAGTAAGCATCGTAAAGCAGTTTAACGTTTCGAGAGTGAAAATATAAAAAAAAATAAAACGAACCCCTTAAAACTCAAAAAGAGGAACAAATTCGTATGAAACTTGTTCCTCTTTTTTCCTAAACCATGCTAAAACTATAAAACCCAAAAACTACAACTATGAAATTGTGTTTTGAACAGAACAAAAGTACGGCATTAATTTGAATGCGCAAGTAAATTGAAATAAAAAAAATGTTAAATTTTTATGAACTAACCCAAGGCCACGTCTAAAACCATCATAACCAGGAATCCACCGATGAAACCGAGTACGGCAAGATCCGTGTATTTATCGCGTTGAGTTTCCGGAACCACCTCTTCAACAACAACAAATATCATTGCTCCAGCAGCAAATGCTAAGGCAAAAGGAAGAATTGGTTGCATATAAATGACCGCCACGGCACCAATAACTCCAGCTATGGGTTCCACAATTGCAGAAAGTTGACCGTACCAAAAACTTTTCCAACGGCTAGCTCCTGCCCTTCTCAATGGCATTGCAACCGCAAATCCTTCTGGGAAATTTTGAATACCGATTCCTATCGCTAAAGCAATCGCTCCAGATATTGTTGCACCATCCATCCCAGTTGCAGCAGCTCCAAACAATACTCCTACTGCCAATCCTTCAGGAATGTTGTGTAACGTTATGGCCAATACCAATAAAACAGTTTTGTGCAATTGTGTTTTAACACCTTCTTTTTCCTCTTCTTTGAAGTTGATGTGCAAGTGAGGTAATTTTTTATCCAAAACAAACAAGAACAAGGCGCCCATTAAAAATCCAACTGCTGCTGGCATCCATGGCATGGACGGATACATTTTCTCAGACATTTCTATGGAAGGATTCAACAAAGACCAAAAACTTGCGGCAACCATTACACCACCTGTAAAGCCAAGCATGGCATCCAACCAAGCACGATGCATGGTTTTAAAAAAGAAAACCAATGCTGCACCTGCGGCTGTTACCAACCAAGTGAATGTAGTCGCAATCAAGGCTGCAACAACAGGATCTATTCCGCTAAAAAACTTTTCAAAGGTTTCCATGTTCGATTTTCGTTGGTCAAATATACGAACTTCAAGAGAAAGCAATGACATTCTGTTTCAAATCGGACTTTTACAATTAAATATGTATCTTTGCACCCAAATTTTAGAAATACACAAGAAAAATGGCAACTAAGAGAACATTTACAATGTTGAAACCAGATGCGTTAGAAAACGGACACACTGG
>JBDLVK010000049.1:0-25286 GCA_039804825.1 Bacteroidota bacterium | reverse complement strand
GAAAACTTCGCATTTCCAAATATTCAGTAACTTTACCAAAAATTAGTAAAGATGAAACACGTATCCTTCGCAAGTATTGAAACTGCAATAAAAAAAGTTGACAATTTAGACGACGATGGTTTAGAGCAATTATCAGAGAAATATGCTTTAGCGCAACAAACACTATTGAGCTATGTAATGTCAGCTGCAATAGAGTATCAAAACGAAAAATTAGAAGGTTTACTTATTTACTATTATTGTTTAATCTGTGAATGTTTTGATACAGAAGGTTTGAAAATCAGACAAGTTTCAGAAGATGATATTGACGCTTTTGAAGAGCCATACTTCGACATGTTGGATGCTTACTTCGAAAATGACGATGATGAAGTCTTGGAAGATTTCTGTGATCAACCTGAATTAACCCAATTCATGGCCATGGAAATATCAACAGAAGATGAAGATGGAACGACATTGGACGACGAAACGGCAACGCAATTATTTATTGTAACATTAGCAATGATCACATTGTTAAATCGTGCAATCGAAGAATAATCTTTTTTATACTACAATCATGAAATCGCCTGAAGAAATTGTCGGAATCATGCTTGAAAAAGACGCCTTTAGCAAGTGGATGAATTTAACGGTTCATTCACTTGGTTTAGGATACTGTGAACTCTCTACTACAGTTCACGCAGAAATGCTCAATGGCTTCGAAATTCTTCACGGAGGTATTTCTTACTCCCTTTCAGACTCAGCCCTAGCTTTTGCATCCAATTCTCGTGGGTATAAATGTGTTAGCATAGAAACCTCAATTTCACATATTCGCCCGGCTAAATTGGGTGACGTTTTAACTGCTAAAGCAAAAGAAATGCATCGCGGCAGAACAACTGGAATTTACGAAGTTGAAATTACCAATCAAGAAAACAAACTAATTTCCTTATTCAAAGGCACCGTTCACATCTCTCAAGATTGCTGGTAAACAATCGGAATTTCGAGTTGAAACTTTTCTCGAAAAAAATCATTTTTTATATGCAAGCATAAAATATTTTAGTACATTTAAGCGTGCTAAAATTTATGTATGGCAGAAAAACCTGAATTATTATTTGATTTTGTAGTTAGACATTCGTGGCACCGAATTTCTCGAATGTATAACCAACGTGCAGCAGAACACGATATGACCATGTCAATTGGTTTTATCTTAATGTCTGTTGACAAAGAAGGTACACCAAGTACGCAACTTGGACCGAGAATGGGAATGGAACCTACTTCGCTTTCTAGAACGATTAAAACCATGGAAGAACGTGGATTAATTCGTCGTGAAGAAGATCTAATAGACAAGCGCAAAGTACTTATTTTCTTGACTCCTGAAGGAGTTGAAATGCGTAAAATGGTGCGCAATTTCGTCGTTGGTTTTAATGAACGTATTTATGCCAAAATTCCTAAGTCCAAGCTTCAAGCATTTTTTGAGGTCGCTGCGCAAGTGGACGAATTGATAGAAGATGAATTAAAAAACAACAAAATAGATTAACCTGAATTATATGAACACACACATTAAAAAGGTAGCCGTTTTAGGTTCTGGTGTTATGGGTTCTAGAATTGCCTGTCATTTTGCCAACATTGGCTGTGAAGTAATTCTATTGGATATTGCCCCGAAAGAACTTTCTCCAGAAGAAACAAAAAAAGGTCTTACCCTTGAATCAAAGGCTGTTCGAAACAGAATTGTCAATCAATCACTTGAAGCCGCAGTAAAATCGAATCCATCTCCAATTTATCGTAAATCATTTGCACAACGCATCATTACCGGAAACTTTGATGATGATATGTCAAAAATTGCAAATTGCGATTGGGTTATCGAAGTTGTGATTGAGCGTTTGGATATCAAGAAATTGGTTTTCGATCAAGTTGAAAAATACAGAACGCCCGGAACACTTATTACATCAAATACATCCGGAATACCAATTCACATGATGTTGGATGGAAGATCGGACGATTTTAAAGCACATTTCTGCGGAACGCATTTTTTCAATCCACCCCGATATTTGCAATTATTAGAGATCATCCCTACTCCATCAACAAAACCTGAAGTTATTAACTTCTTGATGGATTATGGATCACGTTACCTTGGCAAGAAAACCGTTTTGTGTAAAGACACTCCTGCATTTATTGCAAATCGTGTTGGTGTTTATTCAATCATGGCACTTTTCCACGCCGTATCGGAAATGGGATTAACCGTAGAAGAAGTAGATAAATTAACTGGACCTGTTTTAGGTCGCCCAAAATCTGCGACTTTCAGAACCTGTGATGTTGTTGGTTTGGATACCTTGGTTCACGTGGCGAATGGCTTGAAAGCAAATTGTCCTACGGATGAAGAAAAAGCATTGTTTGAATTGCCAGATTACATTTCTAAAATGGTTGAAAACAATTGGCTTGGATCTAAATCTGGTCAAGGTTTTTATAAAAAAGTAAAAACAGCAGAGGGTAAAAGCGAAATTCATGCGTTAGATTTAAAAACATTAGAATATCGCGCATCTGAAAAGGTGAAATTCGCAACCTTAGAAATGACAAAGCCAATCGATGACTTAAAGCAACGTACAAAAATGTTGTTCATGGGAATGGATAAGGCGGGTGAATTCTACCGAAAACTGTTTGGTGGATTGTTTGCTTATGTTTCGAATCGTTTACCTGAAATAACAGATGATCTTTACAAAATCGACGATGCGCTAAAAGCAGGGTTTGGATGGGAATTAGGCCCGTTTGAAACATGGGACATTCTTGGTTTAGATCAAGGATTAAAATTAATAGCAGACAACAACAAAACTGCAGCTGCGTGGATTTCCGAAATGAAAGCTGCTGGAATTACATCATTCTACAAATTGGAAAAAGGCCAAAAAATGTATTATGATGTTCAAACTAAATCCTACAAAACAATTCCAGGAACCGAAAACCTTGTTTTATTAGATGCTTTGCGTTCAGAAAACAAAGTTTGGGGCAATTTTGATACAACTATTGTGAATCTTGGCGATGGAATTTTGAACTTAGAATTCCACACAAAAATGAACACAATCGGTGGCGGAGTAATTGAAGGGATAAACAAAGCAATCGACTTAGCAGAAAAAGAATATAAAGGTTTGGTCATTTCAAATACTGGACAAAATTTCTCAGCGGGAGCCAATGTTGGAATGATTTTCATGATGGCTATTGAACAAGATTACGATGAATTGAATTTTGCCGTAAAAGCGTTCCAAGATACCATGATGCGCATTCGTTATTCGAATATTCCTGTAATCGTTGCTCCACACAACATAGCATTAGGTGGCGGCTGTGAAATGTCAATGCATGCTGACAAAGTTGTTGCCCATGCTGAATTGTACATGGGACTCGTTGAGTTTGGAGTTGGTTTAATTCCAGGTGGAGGTGGGTCCAAAGAATACGCGAAACGTTTATCCGAAGAATTAAAAGAAGGTGACATCAAAATCAATCGATTAAGAGAACGCTTCCTGACAATTGGCCAAGCTAAAGTTTCTACATCTGCTTATGAAGCCTTTGATCTAGGTTATTTAAGAAACGGAATCGATGAAGTAGTTGTGAGTCGTGATCACCAACTTGCTCGTGCAAAAGCTGCTGCAATTGAATTAGCTGACAAAGGCTATATCGCTCCTAAGCGCGAAAAAAACATTACTGTAATGGGACAAGAAGGTCTTGGTATTGTGTACGTCGGTGCCAATTCAATGCTTTCAGGAAATTATATGTCAGACCACGATCGCGTGATTTCTGAAAAACTAGGTTTTGTGCTTTGTGGTGGTGATTTAAGTGAAAACACGGTTGTTTCTGAGCAATATCTTTTGGACTTAGAGCGCAAGGCATTTGTTGAACTTTGTGCTGAAAGAAAAACATTGGAACGATTGGAAAGCCTAGTAAAAAACGGTAAAATTCTTCGGAATTAGACTTTAGGATAGAAGGATATTAAGATTTTAAGACATAAATGAATTTATAATAGCATTTTGAAGAAAGCACATAATTTCAGGGAATTGAAAATTTGGAAAGAATCAATGATTCTAGTTAAGAAAGTTTACCTAATAACTTCCGAATTACCAATGGACGAAAAATTTGGATTAGTGTCTCAAATTAATCGTTGTGCAGTTTCTATTCCTTCAAATATTGCTGAAGGTTCTGGCAGAACTACTGAAAAAGAATTTCTTCATTTTTTAAATATTGCGATATCTTCTTCTTATGAACTTGAGACACAATTAATCTTAATTGAAGATATTTTCCAAATTCAGACTAAGTCTATTTTAATGGAATTAGAAGCACTGCAGAAGATGATCGGTGCCTTCAAGAGAATACTAAAAACAGAAAAGTAAATAATATTGATGTTAGGATTTAAGTCCAGAAGTCTTAAAATCCTAACATCCTAAAATCTTAAATAATGGGACAAAGAGCATATATAGTAGCTGGTTTCAGATCGGCAGTTGGCAAAGCAGGAAAAGGCGGATTTCGTTTTTACAGACCTGATGATTTGGCAGCAGATGTCATTAAACATTTAATGGCTTCTGTTCCTCAATTAGATAAATTGCGTGTAGATGACGTTATTGTGGGAAATGCAACTCCGGAAGCTGAACAAGGTTTAAACGTTGGGCGAATGATTTCTCTCATGGGATTGAATACCGATAAAGTTCCTGGAATGACAGTGAACCGTTATTGTTCATCTGGCCTGGAAACAATCGCAATCGCAACAGCAAAAATTGAAAGTGGAATGGCTGAGTGTATCATTGCTGGTGGAGTTGAATCGATGTCAGTTATGGCAATGGGTGGATGGCGAATTGTACCGAATCCAAAAGTTGGTAAAGAAAATCCAAATTGGTACTGGGGAATGGGATTAACGGCTGAAGCTGTTGCTCAACAATACAAGGTAACACGAGAAGAACAAGATGCATTTGCTGTTCACTCACACAATAAAGCATTAGCCGCAATTCAATCTGGACGATTCAAAGATGACATCGTTCCTGTTGAAGTTGAACGCATCTTTTTGGACGGAAACGAAAAACGTCAAGTTGAAAAATACATTGTTGACACAGATGAAGGTCCACGTGTGAGTAGCATCGAAGCATTGGGGAATTTAAAACCAGTTTTCGCAAATGGCGGTTCGGTTACTGCTGGAAATTCGTCGCAAACTTCAGACGGCGCGGCATTTGTATTGGTTATGTCTGAACGAATGGTAAAAGAGTTGAATCTGGAACCAATTGCACGTTTGGCTTCGTATTCCGTAGTTGGTGTTGAGCCACGTATCATGGGAATCGGACCTGTTGATGCAATTCCAAAAGCAATAAAAGCTGCTGGTTTAACTCAAAATGACATTAGTTTATTCGAATTAAACGAAGCATTTGCTTCACAATCAATTGCTGTAATTCGTGAAACAGGAATCAATCCAGATATTGTGAATGTAAACGGAGGAGCTTTGGCTCTTGGGCACCCACTCGGTTGTACCGGTGCAAAACTATCCGTTCAAATCATGAATGAATTGAAAAAACGTCAGCAAAAATATGGAATTGTTACCATGTGTGTTGGAACAGGACAAGGTGCAGCAGGCGTTATCGAAATGATTTAAAAGAATAATCTATTTTACCCAAACCGCTTTCAGAAATGGAAGCGGTTTTTTTGTACTAAATTTTACCTATTCGTAGGTAGGTTTGCGCTGAAACAATAATCCTATCTTTGCTGAATGAATAATAATCAAGCACAAATCAATTCAATTATACAATCAATTGGATTTTCAGAACTAAATGATCTTCAACACGAAACTCTTGAAAAAAGTGAGACATCAAAAAACATGATGCTTCTTTCTCAAACAGGATCTGGTAAAACATTTGCATTTTTATTACCACTATTTTTGAGATTAGATCAGAATTCAAGCGATATACAAGCCTTGATTCTTGCTCCTTCAAGAGAATTGGCAATCCAAATTGAAAATGTATTTCGTGCCATGAAGACAAATTTCAAAGTTCTTACCTGCTACGGAGGACATTCAATGCAAGTCGAAAAGAATAGTCTTTCTGAATCTCCGGCAGTTTTAATCGGAACACCTGGTAGAATTTGTGATCATATCACACGTAATACATTGGACCTTTCAACTGTGAAACAATTTATTGTTGATGAATATGATAAAAGTCTTGAATTTGGTTTCGAAGATCAAATCAAGTTCATCTACCAAGAATTCATTTCTTTAAACAATACAACCTTAGTTTCAGCAACTGAACACAAAGAATTCCCTGAATACTTAGATTTTAAATCGCCAACAATTATTAATCACCTTTCGAATTCAGAAGAGCCATCAATAACCTTTTGGCAATTTCCAGTTAAATCGAACACAAAATTTGAACGTTTATTTGATCTACTTTGTTCATTCAATGGCGAATTAACAATAGTATTCTGTAATTTCAGAGAAGCAACGGAGAGTGTTTCTGAATATTTAAATGAAAACGGCTATGAATCCATTATTTATCATGGTGGAATGGAACAAGATGAACGTGAACGAGCGTTGATTAAATTCAGAAATGGTAGTTATCATACATTAATTTGTACAGATTTAGGCTCTCGTGGTCTTGACATCCCTGAAATTCAACATGTCGTACATTTTCAATACCCGCATAGTGAAGAAGCATTCATTCACCGAAATGGTCGTACAGCTCGAATGAAAGCGAATGGCTCATCGTATTTGTTGATTAATAAAGAAGAAAATACACCCGATTATATTCAACTACCGGATGCTGAATACAAATTACCACATGACTTAATGGGCCCAGTTGAAAGTCCTTGGATAACCTTATACTTCAGCGGAGGTAAAAAAGATAAAATCAACAAAATTGATATTGTTGGATTTCTTGGACAAAAAGGGGGATTAAAAAAAGAAGAAATCGGACTAATAACTGTTCAAGATTTCTCATCCTACGTAGCCGTTAAGCGTAAAAACAGCAAACAATTGTTGGCTAAAATTCGAGATGAAAAAGTAAAAGGGAAGAAATTAAAAATTGCTTTTTCGAAATAAAACAATTGATGAAATACTTCAATTTACACTTATAAAGAAACAATGATTGACTTTCTAGAATAATTTTAAGTATGCATGCATAATAATTAAAATCTTTTATTAACTTAGTAGCATGACACTTTAAATTACATCTTAGAATGGAACCAACGAATAACAATCCAATTAAAGGCGGCGAGTTTCTCATCCGCAAAACATTACCAAGTGAAATTTTTATTCCTGAAGAATGGAATGAAGAGCAGATGATGATTGCACAAATGTGTGATGATTTTATTGCCCAAGAAATTTTGCCAAATCTCGATCGAATTGATAAAATGGAGGAAGGTTTGATGCCAAGTCTAATGGAAAAGGCTGGTGAATTAGGAATGTTAGGAATGACCGTTCCGGAAGAATTTGGTGGAATGGGAGTTGATTTTAAAACTTCCTTACTGGCAACAGAACATTTGGGAAAAGGTTATTCTTTTTCAGTGGCTTACGGAGCGCATACCGGAATTGGAACTTTGCCTCTACTCTATTATGGAAATGAAGAGCAAAAAGCAAAATACATCCCAAAATTAGCTTCTGGAGAGTGGAAAGCAGCATATTGCTTGACAGAACCAGGTTCTGGGTCTGATGCAAATTCTGGGAAAACTAAAGCCGTACTTTCTGAGGATGGTAAACACTATATTCTAAACGGTCAAAAAATGTGGATCACAAATGGTGGATTTGCAAACTTTATGACTGTTTTTGCTAAAATTGATGATGATAAAAACCTTACGGCATTTTTAGTTGAAGCTGATACAGAAGGAATTTCATTAAATCCTGAAGAAAAGAAAATGGGAATTAAAGGTTCATCTACTCGTCAAGTATTCTTCAACAATGTAAAAGTTCCCGTTGAAAACATGCTTTCTGAGCGTGAAAATGGATTTAAAATTGCGATTAACATCTTAAATATAGGGCGAATTAAATTAGCAGCGGGTGTTTTAGGAGGTTCAAAAGGAGCAATAAATGACACTGTAAAATACGCAAATGAACGCGAACAATTTGGTCGTCCGATTTCAAAATATGGTGCAATTCGATATAAACTGGCTGAACAGGCAATTCGCACATTTGTTCTAGAATCTGCAACTTATCGCGCGGGACAAAACATTGAAGATGCCATCGAAGGATTAATTGCTTCAGGTATACCAAAAGGTCAAGCTACGTTGAAAGGTATCGAACAATTTGCCGCAGAATGTGCGATGCTAAAGGTTGCTGGATCTGAATGTTTGGATTATGTTGTAGATGAAGCAGTTCAAATTTATGGTGGAATGGGATATTCTGCAGAATCACCGGTTGAAAGAGCTTATCGCGATTCTCGAATCAATCGAATTTTTGAAGGAACGAATGAAATCAATCGCATGTTAACGGTTGATATGATTTTGCGTAGAGCAATGAAAGGTGAATTGGATTTGATGGGGCCAGCAATGAAAGTTGCAGGTGAATTAATGTCAATTCCTGAAATGGGCGATGCACCAACTGGTGTATTCGGAGCTGAACACAAATACCTCGAAGGATTCAAGAAGACCATCCTAATGGTTGCAGGAAGTGCCGTTCAAAAATTAATGCAAACTTTATCGAAAGAACAAGAGGTTTTGATGAATATTGCTGACATGTCAATCATTACCTATCAAGCTGAATCTGTTCTTTTACGTGTCGAAAAAATGATTGAATTAAAAGGTGAAGCAGCATGTGAGGCACAAATTGCAATGGTAAAAACCTTCTTCTATGATGCGGCTGATAAAATTGATAAAGCTGGAAAAGATGCTTTGAATTCCTTTGCTGAAGGAGATGAATTACGAATGATGTTGATGGGATTAAAACGATTCACTAAAACAGAACCTTTTAATCCAAAAGCTGCACGACAAATAATTGCCCAAAAAATTATTGAAACTAAAAAATACTGTTACTAACAAAAAAGCGTCTGCCGTGGCAGACGCTTTTTCTTTTTCATAAGTAAATAGTAGTAGAAACTATTAAATGAAAAAAGACCGCTTTCAGGCGGTCTTTTTAATTCGTTTTATTTCAAATAGGTATTGAAGAAATCCTCTGTAATCATTGAATTCCCATCAACAACTACATTCTGAACACCACAAGATGCAAGAAAACGAGTAATAACTCGACGACCTAATTCGTCGTTTGCTACCATTTTCAATTTTACTACTTTCGAAGTTTCATTAAACTCAGTAGTGAAATAATGAACATAATATTTCGAGTTTTTCGTCACTTCTTCAGCAGTTAATGTTGAAGGCATAACGAATGTGTACACTCCGCTTTCTTTTGCTGCGGACAATTGTGTTTTTGATTGTGCTGTTGCAGAATTAGACGCATCCTGTGCAAAAGATACTGTTGAAAGTCCAATCACAGCAATTAATGATAAGAAGAATGTTTTCATGTTTTATAATTTTAAAAAGCTAGACGAGTAAAACCAATAAAAAGTTGTATCGTCATTTGAAGGCTAATCTACAATATTTTTGCCAATTTTGTCTCAGGTATGAAAAAACTTTTGCCATTTTTCGATGAAAACAAGCTAGAAGCCGGTTGTGATGAAGCTGGAAGAGGCTGTCTTGCTGGTCCAGTCGTTGCAGCTGCGGTAATTTTACCTAAAGATTTCACACATCCATTTTTGAATGATTCGAAACAATTAAGTGAGAAAAAAAGAGATTTGCTTCGCCCAATTATTGAATCAGAGGCCATTGCATTCGCCGTTTCATTTATCGACCCACAAGAAATTGATGAAATAAATATTTTAAAAGCAAGTTTTACAGCCATGCACCGAGCTGTTGATGCATTAACAACAGTGCCAGAATCGCTTTTAATTGACGGTAATCGTTTTATTCCCTATCCTTCCATACCACATCATTGCATTATTAAAGGTGATGGAAAATACTTAAACATTGCGGCAGCATCCATTTTAGCTAAAACATACCGTGATGAGTACATGAATCAAATTGCACAAGAATTTCCAGAATACGCTTGGACACAAAACAAAGGCTATCCAACAAAAGCTCATAGAGAAGCGATTCAAAAACATGGACCAACAAAATACCACCGTATGACTTTCACTTTGTTGGCACCCGAACAATTAAGTTTATTCGATTAAACATTTGGTTGTTCATTTTTAAACTTTCGACGCGCATTCGACATTCATCTTTGCCCTAATTTTGAACAAACTCAAAAGTTATGTTTGCTCGTTATTTTTTTATTGTTCTAGCGCTTATCAGTTGTGCATGGATTGGATATGTTGCGATGGATCTCGTAAATAAAAAAGAAGCTTATCAACCATCCTCATTATTCGGTAAAGAAGACGAACGTTTGTTGGTAATTCATCGTTTACAAGAGTTTGAATGGGAAGACTATCATTTTGAAACAACTCAAAAAAACAAAACACTTTTGGGTGAGTTATTCGGAAATGGATTAGAATTCAAAGCTGTCTACGTCAGTGCTAAACGCAATCATTTTTTAATTGAGTCACCCGTTAATTGGACAATGAATGAGCTTTCACGAATATTAAACCAAGCCAATATACCTTTTGAAAAGGCATCTTTTAAGTCTTTAAAGGCGAATGGATACACACTGAAATTTGTAAAAAACTACTTGTATTGTTTTGATCAAGAATACTCTACAACAACTGTCGAAAATTGGATCAAACACGACAAAAAATCATCTGCATCCATTTTAACTCTTTCTGACAAATTTGCAATTACCGAAATATACAGGACTTCAAATAATACAATTGAATTCAATACAACAAACGATGAACATATTAAAGGAAGAGAAATAAATGATTTTGAACTCTTTTCAACAGCGGTTCCAAGCGAATTAGAAAGTTATCATTTTTATGAAAAGGAATATCTAGCTTGTATTGACCCTGTTTTCAAAAAAAATCCAATGTATACTTGGTTAGACAAGGGGTTTGTAGAAATTGAGTTTAAAGGCGAAAAAGTTTTAATTACAGACTTTGATGCTGGTCAAGAACCATTGAATGTTTTGTATGATTTTAAAAATGAACAAACGGAAAATGATTCTCATGACCATTTTACTGGAATAAAATTAACCAAAGACTTTCCAAAAAACACTTCAACAGGTTTTCACGTTTACCCAATGAATGGTTTTGTGGTGATCTCAGAAAGTCAATCCTTATGTGAAGATGTTGTTGCGGCAAACAAACTAGAAAAAACACTTGCCACTGATAACAAAACGAGTGAAGCATTGTATTCAAATTTGCCTAAAAGGGTTTCAGAAAGAAATGTTTCGAAAAGTCAAAAATATAGTAAGACCATTTATAAATCACGCATTTTAGAAACACACCTACCTCTGAAATTTAAATCAACGGATATTGAAAGTGAAAAAGAGGATGAAACTCCCTCAATTACTATGGATACTGATGGTTTTGTTGAAGATTTCATTGCATTTAACGGTGGTGGCAACATTGTTTCGTTAACAAAAGACGGAAGATTAAAATCCTTTCAAAACGGAAAAGCTATTTGGTCAAAATTGGTAAGTGGTCGAATTGTTGGGAAAATTCAACAAATCATGGATGGAAAAACCTTTGTTATCACCTGCAATAATTCAATTCATGTTCTTGATGTTCAAGGGAATTACAAATTTGGCGGAATCATTAATATTGCTTCAAAACCTGCTACTCAAGCGGCTCATTTCTATCGATATAAAGGAAGAGAGTTTTTAGTTTATCCAACACGAAATGGAGAAATTATTACCTTAAATGCTGAAGGCAAGCAACATTCAGTTTTCAATGCAAATCTTTCTGATATATCAGCTGAAGTTGATTCATGGATCAGCCAAAACAAACTTTTTTATGGTGTTAAAAACACTTCTGTTTTTAAAATGATAGATGCAGAAAAACGCAAAGAATACCGTAGTTTTTCAATTCCAATGGAAGGCCAATCAATACCGACTTCAAACGAGCTCATTCAATTTGCAAAAGAAGATGGTAAACTAATTTCTTTCAATCAAAAGGGCGTAAAAACAACTTATAACACTTCAATTTCAGGAACCTTATTTAAAATTTACGATAATCTATTGACTAATTATTTGTGTGCGATTCATGCAAATCAAGTTCAACTACTATCCAACAAAGGAGAACAATTAATGAATTTGAAAGTCGATTTTACGACAATTGACGCTATGAGCATTATAACAATTAATTCAAGAAGTTACATCTCCATTATTGACGGTTTAGAGAATAATGTATATTTGTACGACTTAAACGGACGAAAAATTCCTCAAACTAAACTAGAGGGAAGTAAAAAGTGTGTTTTGTCTTCACAAGGCAATCACCTTATTCTAACTTCTATTATTGAGAATTACATCGTTCAATATGAAATTAATTTATAAGCTACGAAAAAATGAAAACCATTCAAAAAGTAATTCTATTTTTTAGTATCTGTTGCTCCCTATCTCTTTCTGCCCAAAATTATCTTGGTGTACAAAGCAGCAATTATGCAGGGGTTATGGCAACTGATCTTCAACCAGCGAGTTTTGTTGACGGACGATTTGTGTTCGACTTAAACCTCGCAAGTGTTAATTTTAACTTCTACAACAATGCCATGTCCTTCGACACGAAAGATATGCCAAAGTGGTGGACAAAATCTTTTTTAGACACTTCAATATATAATAGTTGGGCAAAACCTGATTCAACATTTATGGATCGCTATGTAATTCGCAGTTACGATTCAAACACTTCAAAATTATTGGGAATTTACAATAATACACAGGTTGATATCTTGAATTTTATGTTTCATATCAAACCAACAATTGCCGTTGGTTTTTCAGCAAAAATGCGTTCAATTACAAACATTGATAATGTCGATCCTAAATTAGCTGTTTTGGCAGAGAATGCTTTGGATTATTCGGCTCTATGGAATGTAAAATTAAACGAAGAATTACTTTCAGTTAATCATTTAACGTGGTTAGAATACGGAATCAATTATGCACAAGTTTTAAAAGATGATGGCGAGCATTTCATGAAAGTTGGTGGTCGTGCGAAATATTTGTCAGGTCTTGCAGCAGGATATCTGTGGACAGATAATTTTCAATATAATTTAGAAAATGCTGATACTTCTATTTCATTGCAAGGTGATTTTGATTATGGTTATTCTGGTAACATTGATGGATATGCAAATGGTTCTGCATCGGGAATGCCAAAACAAGCATCAAAATTTGGATTAGGATTGGATTTAGGTTTTGTTTACGAGTGGAGACCTGATTGGAAAGAATACAAATACGATATGGATGGCGAAACCAATTTATGGAGACGCGATCAGGAAAAATACAAAATTAGAGCTGGTGTTTCGATCGTTGACATCGGTGGAATGAAATTTCAAAAAGGAGGTTTGAGTAGAGATTTTTCTGTTAATTCGAACAGCTTATTTAACCTACACGTATTCGATCAAGATACCTCTTTGGCTGATATGGATGGTACTATTGACAGTTTAATTAAAGCTTCACCTGATTGGACATCCAGTCAAGATCCAGCATCAACTTTCT
The DNA here is from genome assembly GCA_039804825.1 of Bacteroidota bacterium. Classification (GTDB taxonomy): domain Bacteria; phylum Bacteroidota; class Bacteroidia; order Flavobacteriales_D; family Crocinitomicaceae; genus M0103. The sequence goes on along the minus strand of JBDLVK010000049.1, from coordinate 11,740 downwards.
TTATGAAAACACCAACAGCTTTAAGCGTTCAATTTGATTACCATATTTGGAAATGGTTCTATGTTAACACAACTGGAATGGTGAATTTACTTTCTAAGAAGAGCGGTAATCACGTGCATGTTGCTAATCAATGGTCAATTACTCCATGTTTTGATCATGCTTGGTTTGGCTTGCATGTGCCAATTTCTATAAATTCATATTCTGGATTCAAAGCTGGTCTTGCCACTAGACTTGGACCTTTAACAGTTGGAATGACTGACTTTAAAACACTTTTCGCTACAGGTCAAGTTAGAGGAGCAGAATTTTACGCTGGACTTCGCGTTCCAGTTCTTTATTCGCACCCATCAGATGTTGACGGCGATAAAGTATCTGACAAATTGGATGAATGTGAAGTTGTTCCAGGTGTATGGGCATTTAAAGGTTGTCCTGATACAGATGGTGATGGAATCAAAGATTTGGAGGATTTATGTCCTCAAGAAGCTGGATTAGCAGAATTTAAAGGTTGTCCCGATAAAGACGGTGACAAAATTCCTGACAAAGATGATTTATGTCCTGATTTAGCTGGTGATGCTAAATTCAAAGGTTGTCCAGACAGAGATAATGACAGCATTATAGATCCAAAAGATGATTGTCCAGATACTAAAGGTATTGCGGCATTCAATGGTTGTCCTGATACAGATGGTGATGGAATTAAAGATGACGAAGATGCTTGTCCTGAAGTACCAGGCCCTCTTGTGAACCAAGGTTGTCCAGATACAGATAACGACGGAATTTTTGACTTCTTGGACGGATGTCCTGAAACGTATGGTCCAAAAGAAAACAAAGGTTGTCCATGGCCAGATACTGATAACGACGGATTATTAGACAAAGATGATGATTGTCCATACTTAGCAGGTCCTATTAAAAATAAAGGTTGTCCTTACCAAGATACGGATAACGACGGAGTGTTAGACAAAGATGATGATTGTCCAAACACTGCTGGTCCAGCATCAAACAAAGGTTGTCCTGTAATTGAGAAAGAAGTTGAAGAAATTCTAAAAAGCGCATTCAATGATTTAGAATTTGAAAATGGAAAAGACATCATAAAACTAGAATCTTTCTCTTCGTTAGATGAACTTGCAGAAGTATTAAAGAAGAAATCTAGTTGGGGATTACAATTGGCAGGTCATACTGATAATGTCGGAGATGAGCAAAAGAACCTTATCCTTTCTAAAAAACGAGCAGAGGCGGTGAAAAACTACTTAGTCTCAAAAGGAATCGATATTTCAAGAATTAGTACGTTGTACTTTGGTGAAACGATGCCTATTGCATCAAATGACACACCTGAAGGACGTCAGAAAAATAGACGTGTTGAAATGAAAATTATTTTCAAATAAGCATAAATATTATACGAAAAGGGTCAGCGTAGGTTGACCCTTTTTTTGTGCATGTAGATTTTTAAAGTAAATTTGAGTCATGTTAAAAATTACGCGTCCACAACGATATTTATTGAGTATTCTTTCAGGAATATTGATGGTTATTTCGTTTCCATTTACTGGTAGTATAACACCTCTGATTTTTATTTCTTGGATTCCTTTATTGTTAATTGAACGTTCAATTTCCTCTAATAATTATCGATCTGGAAAGGTGTTCACACATGCATATATTGCTTTTTTAATTTATAATATTGGAACAACGTGGTGGATATGGAATGCGAGTGCTGGAGGTGCGTTAATGGCCTTTATTTTGAATGCGCTTTTAATGACTATTGCATTTTATCTATTTCATTTAATTAAGAAAAAACTGGGCAAAAAAGTTGGTTACATTGTTCTTCCATTAGTTTGGATTGGATTCGAATACCTTCATTATTATTGGGAATTATCTTGGCCATGGTTGAGTTTAGGTAATGCATTCTCAATTCGAACAACATGGATTCAATGGTATGAATTTACAGGTTCGTTAGGTGGAACTCTTTGGGTTTTATCGGTAAACATTATGTTGGCACTGTTTGTTGAACAACATCTTTTTAAAAAGCAATCATTAAAGTCAACTAAAACGCTTTTAATAAGTGCATCCCTAACTTTAATTTTACCATTGGTCATTTCAGCTTATATTTATTCTTCTTACTCGGAAGAAAATCGGCCAATTGAAGTTGTTTTATTGCAGCCTAATATAGATCCATACAACGAAAAATTCTCTGCCTCTTTAGAAAGCCAGCTTACCAAAATGTTTGATTTAGCAGATAGTAAAGTTACTTCTAATACTTCAATTGTAATTGCTCCCGAAACTGCAATTAGTTGGGGTTTTTATGAAGAAGATTTGAGTCGTTTGCCATTCTACAACATGCTTATTACAAGAAAAGATAAGTGGAAAAATGCATCATTATTAACAGGTGCAAGTACAGTTCGTTTTTTTGAAACTAAGCATTCGCGAGCAAGTCAACCAATGGAAGGCGGTCCTGGATTTATTGAAAGTTACAATAGTTCACTGTTGATCGACGAAAATAATGAATCGACCTTTTTACATAAATCAAAGTTAGTTTTAGGTGTTGAAAAATTACCTTTTTCAGATTGGTTTCCTTTCTTGGAAAAGTTATCTATTGAGAATGGCGGTACTTCTGGCACATTGGGAATTGAAGAAGAACCTCAAATATTAAAAACCAACAATTTCGTTTTCGCTCCTTTGATTTGTTATGAATCAATCTATGGTGAATTCAATTCTGAACAGGTAAAAAAGGGTGCAGAAGTAATCTTTGTTATTACCAATGATGGTTGGTGGGGAGATACACCTGGATATAAACAACACATGAGTTTTTCGAGAATAAGAGCCATTGAAAACAGAAGATCTGTTGCTCGTTCAGCGAATACAGGGACAAGCTGTATCATTGACCAAAGAGGGGATGTTGTTCAGCAAACCGAATACTGGAAAGAAACTGCCATTAATGGCAAGTTGAATTTAAATAAAAACATCACTTTCTATAGTTCAACTGGCGACTTAATCGGGAAAACGTTTACAATAATGGCTAGTTTACTTGTTGTATTATCTTTATTTAAAGCAATTAAACCTTCAACGTCCAAATAGATTATTCATTAAATTTTAAAATTCCAAAACGCTCCTTTTTTCCATAAACGGCGTACAGAAGCATCTCATTTGTAGAGTAATCAATTTTAAAAAGTTTAGGTACTGCTAGTGCTGTAATTTCATTTCTATCGAAGAAGGTGTTTCTATCAATATCGCCCTTTTCCAAATCAATCTCCACAATTGCAACCACATTTTTTTTCTTTCCAAAATTGGCAGGATAGGTTTTTTCTCCATCAATAAACTTACCTGTTAAATCATAATTCTTCACATGATCATTGAAAATAAAACATAATTTACCGTTGTCCACAAAACGAGCATATGAACTGTAAGGACCACCATCATTTGTTGAAACTTGGTATTTATTGATTTTCTTTAACCATTCAAAACCACCATCAACACCAACTTTAAATGCAACAATGTCATTATAGTAATAGGTATAGGTTGTTCTTGTCATACCAGTTTTAGGATCAGTGTACGAATTCACAACAATGTAATATTGTTCCATAGAGCCAATAATACTGCCATCTTTCAGTACCTCTGTTTGACGCATTTGATAATTGTACAATTGTGGTTCTCCTTTTCCTTTTTTCTCTCTTTTTTCCGCTTTTTCTTTCTGACGATCGGACCAATCCTGAGTAATAAAATCTTTTCCAAACTTCTCAAAACCTTCATCGATAATTTCTTGTCTATCGAAATTTGCTCGAAGGAAAAATAATCCTGTTACACCAGCTTTACCATGATCACCATAAATACCCGTTAGTGTAAATAGTTTATCATTATCGGAATTCATAGTAACCGCTTCTACACGTTTACCTTCTAAGTTTATTGTGAAATCAACCAAATCATCAGGCGTAATATGGAAAATATGCATTGCCTTATAATTCAAGTATGTTTTAAATAGTTTTTTTTCTGTTGGATCTTCGTATTCAATGACATTGATAAAATAATCTCCCGTGTTGGATAGATAATGTTGATTTATCATGGATAATTTGCCTACGAATGGCAACTTGTAATCTCCATCCGACACTTCGTTCATTTCGTTATCGAAAATTTTAAAACCGTACCGATCTTTTTCTTCTTTCTTGCCTGGAATTTCCCATATCACACCAAAAAAAGTTTTATCTCTTGACACGATTATATCAAATGAACCTTTCGATTTTCCCTTCTCTAATTCATAATTGGCCAATTCAACAGCATTACCTTTTGGCAACATATCTGAACCATATTCTTGCATAAAAAAGTGATTTTTTCCTTCCTTTTTATCAGATAAGAAAACCATCAGTTTTTTACCGATTACTTGAGCTCCTTCAAAATTCGCCATTCCACCATCCGCTTTGATTTGCAGCTTCCCAGTGGCTGTAATTTTAAAATTTTCATGATTCGACAAACGATAGGATCCCATCAACGCTCCGCCAGACCAACGTAAGGCATAAAAATCCTCCCCCGTTTTTGGTAAAACAGAAATCATTCGACCATTCCCCTTTTCCAATTCACTCCATTTCACATTGTAGCTTTGAGAAATTAAACTCAAGCTTGTTACGAAGAAAATTAAAAGGGTTGCAAACCTCATAAAACTATTTTACTATGAAATTAAACTAACTGAATTCCAGTATAATTAGAAGGTGTAATTTTCTTCAATTCTATTTTCAGTTGGTCAGACACACTAAGTGAATCAACAAATTCATGAACAGACTCCATTGTCACAGCTTCATTTTTACGAGTCAATCCTTTCAAAGCTTCGTATGGCTTAGGAAAACCTTCTCTTCGTAAAATTGTTTGAATTGCTTCCGCTACTACAGCCCAATTATTGTCTAAATCTTTTCTGAAAGCTGCTTCATTTAACAATAATTTTTCCAATCCTGTGATCGTCGATTTAACAGCAATAAACGTATGTGCAATTGGCATTCCAACCGTTCTTAATACCGTAGAATCGGTTAAGTCACGTTGCAATCTTGAAACAGGTAATTTGGCCGACAAATGCTCAAAAAGTGCATTCGCAATTCCAATGTTTCCTTCTGAGTTTTCAAAATCAATCGGATTCACTTTGTGCGGCATAGCTGACGAACCAATTTCACCTTCTTTCAATTTTTGCTTAAAATACTCCATTGAAATATATGTCCACATATCTCTGTCTAAATCGAGAATTATGGTATTAATGCGTTTCATGCAATCAAATAACGCTGCCAAATTATCATAGTGTTCAATTTGGGTGGTTGTCTGACTTCTTGAAAGACCCAATTTATTGTCTACAAAATCGTTCGCGAATTCAACCCAATTTCTATCAGGAAAAGCCACATGATGGGCGTTAAAATTCCCTGTTGCTCCTCCGAACTTTGCTGAAAATGGAATTGCTTTCAATTGATTCAATTGAACAGAAAGTCGTTCTGTGAAAACTTTAATTTCTTTTCCTAATCTCGTTGGTGAAGCTGGCTGTCCGTGTGTTCTTGCTAACATAGAAACATCCTTCCAATCTTCTTGATAAGCAGTTAATTTCTCAACCAATTGAGTCATTAAAGGTAAATACTCATTGTGAATCGCTTCTTTCAAAGACAAAGGAATTGACGTATTATTAATGTCCTGAGACGTTAAGCCAAAATGTACAAATTCCAAGTGTTTTTCTAATCCAAGAGCCGTTAATTTCTCTTTTAAAAAGTACTCAACAGCCTTCACATCATGGTTGGTAACCTTCTCCGTATTCTTGATCCAATTTGCATCTTCTTCCGAAAAATTAGTACAAATTGCTCTAAGTGCAACAAATGACTCTTTTGGAAAATCATTCAACGGTTCAATACCAGACTCTACAAGCGCAATTAAATACTCAACCTCTACAATAACTCTGTATTTTATTAGACCAAATTCAGAAAAATAAGGTTGTAATTCGGATGTTTTACGCTGATATCTTCCATCGATTGGAGAAATAGCTGTTAGACTGCTAAAATTCATGATGTTTAAATTTAAAACTTACTTCCTATTTGGAAAAGGGCAAAGATAAGAAATCCTTTACTAAAAGGTAGGACATTCTTGTGGCTTTCATTAAATTTGAACATGCGATTTTTACAAAATTTGCTTATTGGACTGCGAGCTTATTTAAAAGCCATTCGTTTCATTAAGGAACACAAATTTTATTGGTACATCTTCATTCCTGCATTATTCATGCTTGGGATCTACAAAATCGGTGAGCATATTCAGCAAAAATCAATTCAAGTACAGGTACAAAACATGAATGAAATCATCTGGTTCTTAATCCATATGATGATTGAAATATCTATTGCTTTGTTATTGATGAATTTCGCAAAATACTTGGTTGTTATTCTTCTTTCTCCATTACTAGCACACCTTTCCGAAAAAACCGAACGGATTTTGACAGGTAATAAATACCCGTTCAGCTTTCAGCAGTTTTTTCATGATGTCCGCCGAGGAATTCGCATCGCGGTTCGAAACCTAATGTGGCAATATTTTTTCTTTTTAATCATCTTTTTAGTTTCAGCAATTGGCTGGAAGGAACCAGAAAAAGCGCCTGTATTTTATTTAATTTATGTTATTGCCTTTTATTATTACGGCTTCAGTTTTATTGACTATGTGAACGAACGCAGAAAACTGAATATGGATGACAGCATACAATTTGTTCGACTCAATCGTGGTTTGGCAGTTTCAATAGGCATGGTATATTCGGTATTAATTCTTGTACCTGTCGATCTAAGCGTTATTTTCAGTTTTTCGAGTTTTAAAGACACAACATTCTTCGTAGGACTTGGTGAATTTTTCCTTCATTTGATTTTATGGATTTGTGCTGCAACAGCACCAATATTATCCATTGTAGCAGCAACCATCGCAATGAACGATGTAGTGGATTTAAAAAAAGGTTAACAACTTACCATACTAACTTGGAAAATTGTGCTTTACAAATTTCATTAGAACCTAAAAATTGCTTTCTTTTGTATCCATCTCTTGATTTTAGTAATTCGAGAATAATTACATAAACGATTATGAACAAAATTTATCTTTCTTTTGTAGCAATATTCCTATTGACAGGAATTTCTTTTGCAAACACATTCATTACACCACCCGACACAACATCAACACTTGTCGACAAAACGGCTTCCCTACTTATTATTGAAGAAGGAAGAACGTTATTCAACGAAGGAAAAATGCGCGATGCTTTGATTCTGTTCAGACAAGCTGCTGTTAAAGACCCAAATAGTTCAAAAGCCGCGTTTTGGCAAGGTCAAACACAATATGCTTTAAACAATTATGGTTTGGCTTTAAAATATGCGCGTGAGGCTCGTGACCTTGATCCAACAGACATTGATAAAGAAGCCTATGAATTATTGGGTAGATGTTATCATCGTATGGGAGAATTAGATTCTGCACTTGCCAATTATAACATTGCTTTAGAAAAGCTTTCCAATACTCGATTAAATGATTTACAAGTTAAATTGCACATTGAGCAATGCATGTTTGCGAAAGCAGAATTAGTGAATGGAAATAAATCAAAACGTGTTTCAATTACAGAAGTTAACTCAGGATATGGCGATTATTGCCCAATTCTAACCGATGGTGGCAAAACTTTATATTTCACATCTCGAAGAAGTGATACAAAAGGTGGTAATATGAATCCAGATGATCAAGAATTTTTCGAAGATACGTATTCAGCTGTATGGAATGAATCAACAAATACTTGGGACAGTATTACAAATGAATTAGGTAGAATCAACACGACAGGATTCGACGCTATCACATTCATTTCGAAAGATGGTTTACACGGATTAATGACAATCAACACTTCTGCAGTTGAAGAAAAACCTGTAACGAAAGGGTCTGACATCTTCACATTTGAAATGTCAACAAAAAGCAAATGGTCGACACCAAAACGCATTTCTACAAAAAGTATTAACACTAGCTTCTTTGAAGGTTCAGCGACAATGACTGGAGATGGAAATACAATGTATTTCGTTTCTGATCGCAAAGGAGATAAAAGCTCAACAGATATTTATGTAGCACAAAAAGTTGGAAAATCATGGGGAGAAGCGAAACCGCTGCCATTTACGATTAACACAACTGGAAGGGAAACAACGCCTTTCATTTCGGCTGATGGACGTTTTCTGTTTTATAGTTCAGACGGTCGTCAAGGAATGGGTGGACTAGATGTTTACGTGGTAGAAAACTTAGGGTCAACATGGGGAGAACCTGTTAATCTAGGAAGTTTGGTAAATACTGTGAATAATGATTCACATTTCCAATATTACCCAGAGTTAAACAAAGCCGTTATGTCAAGTTTTGAAATTATTGGACAAAAAGCGAGTATGGATATTTACCAAGTTGATATGACTGGGTATACCATTCCAACAGGAAAATAATTTGATGAACTTTATGGAATATTGGATGTAAGACCATCCTGAAAGCATCACCTTTCAAGTGGTGCTTTTTTTATTTAAAAATTAACTTATGAAAACTAGAATTTTAATTTTAATCTCTTTTTTAGGTGCCTTCACCTCATTTTCACAAAAAGAAGTTGGTTTACTTTCAGACATCAAGAAAGTAACCGTATTTTTTCAAGGCGCGCAATTAGAACACTATAAATCGACTGAATTGAAAGCTGGAAAACAAGAAATTGTATTTCAAAAATTAACCGATTTTATCGACCCTAATTCAGTCCAAGTAAAAGCAAAAGGTGATTTGACCATTTTATCAGTTCGTACGCGTAAAAATTACGAGGATTTAAAAATGACAGATTCAGAAATTGATGAGTTGAATGCAAAAAAGAAAAAGCTTGAATTGAAGGATCAAGTTCTTCGTGACGAATATGAAATTCTTGCATTGGATAAAAATTTGTTGATGCACAACCGTGATTTGAAAGGAACTGATAACGGCTTAAAAATTTCAGAATTAAAAGAAGCCTATACGTTTATGCATACTAAACTTGCTGAAATTGGTACGCGCCAAACAGCCATTTACAATGAGTTAGATGAACTTACAAAAGAAATGAATCGCATTGAACAAGAAATTGTAAGTCAACGAAGCAAACCAGTTGTAAATTACTCAGAAATTGTTGTCGAAATTGATGTTGAAGAAGCGACAAAAGCTGAATTTTTCTTTTCGTACATTTCACCAAGAGCAGCTTGGAAACCTTATTACGACATGCGTAGCGATGGAATCGGGAAACCGGTTCGTCTTGAAGCAAAAGCATTAGTAAGTCAAACAACAGGCATTGCTTGGGACAACGTTGATTTAGTATTGTCAACGAATGATCCTTACGAGAATTCAAAGGAGCCAACTTTAAATCCTTGGTACTTGGCATATTACAATTACCCCCAACAACAACAAGTTTATCAGCGTCAAATTCCTCAAACGGATTATTCTGGTGAGAAATTACGCGGAGAAGTAATTGATGCTTCAACTGGAGAACCTTTACCGTTTGCTAAAATCACGTTCCCTTCAAATCCAAACGTTGGTGCAGTTACTGATTTTGATGGGAAATTTGAAATCATGGTTCCGAAAAATGAGCGATATGTAACAGCAAGTTACGTTGGGTATAATCCAACACAATTAAGTATCACAGCTCCTTATTTAAAGTTTTTCATACAACCGCAAGAACTAATGTTGGAGGAAGTGGTTGTAGCATCTGAATATGCTAATTACGCTCCTGAATCATATGATGCAATTGAAGTTCAATCGATTGGAGCAAAAGATATTCAGCGTATACCGAGTGTTGGAAATAGAAGCATGAAAAAATCGAAATCCCGTTCAAAAGAATACATGCAGGCCAGCAGTTCAGCAAACGGAAGTTCAAGTTACACTTGGTCGTCGAATGCTGCTACAACAGTAACAAAAAAAGATTTGCGCGTAGAGTATGCTATTCAATCAAAGTTCAGTATTCCATCAGACGGAATCGATCACCGTGTTCACATTTCAAACTACGAATTACCTGCAACCTACGAATATCATGCTGCGCCAAAAATGGATCCTTCTGTTTACCTTGCCGCACAAGTTTCTGGCTGGGAAAAATTGAATTTATTGAATGGTGAATCGAATTTATATTTTGATGGAACGTACATTGGAAAAACCTTTATTGATGTTAACTCAACAAAAGATACACTTTCATTTTCATTAGGAAAAGACAGTAAAATCCAAATTGAGCGTAAACGAATTCAAGAGAAAAGTACGAATCGCACAATTGGTTCCCGTCAAAAATTCGAAGTGACTTGGGAAATTAAAGTGAAAAATAATGGAGGAGCCTCAATTCCTATCATCATTAAAGATCAATTCCCAATTTCTACAGATAGCGATATCAAAGTAAAACAAGGCGATCATTTGGAAGGTAAATTGGACGAAAAAACTGGTATTTTAACGTGGTCATTTCTACTCGCTCCTTCACAAAGTAAATCGTTGTTATTTGATTATTCTGTTGATTACATGCATGGAAAAGTGCTTTACATAGAATAAACCCATTAACTAAACTAAGAAAGTCGATTCGAAAGGATCGACTTTTTTGTTAAAATGAAATTGTACTTTTGCAGCATGAAACGTTACTTTTTCGAAATTTCTTACAAAGGCACCAAGTACTTTGGCTGGCAACGTCAACCAAACCAACTATCAGTGCAAGAAGTGCTGGAAGAAACAATCGGAAAGTTACATTCAAATACCATTTACCCACTTGTTGGTTGTGGAAGAACAGATACAGGCGTTCATGCGCATCATTACGTTTTTCATATTGATTTACCAGAAATGACATCAATTGAACAGATGATGTTCAAACTAAACCGCATGTTACCTGATTCAATAGTAATTCACTCGATCAAAGAAGTTTCGAATGATTTTCACGCACGTTTCGGTGCTACAAAGCGGACCTATCGCTACTTTATTCACACACGGAAAAATGCCTTTATCACGGAAAGCAGTAATTATGTTGCAGCGCCGTTTGATTTGGATAAAATGAATCAAGCTGCCAAACACCTCATCGGTACACAAGATTTTACTTCATTGTCAAAACTGCATACTGATGTAAAAACAAATATCTGTACTGTTTACTCAGCAGAATGGTTTACGGATGAAAATGGTGTTTATTTCGAGATTTCAGCAGATCGTTTTTTAAGAAACATGGTTCGTGCAACAGTTGGAACATTGTTAGATGTTGGTTTTGGCAAAATTCAACCACAAGATCTTCCTGTGATATTGGCAGCGAAAGACCGTCAAGCCGCTTCAATTTCAGTGCCGGCTGGAGGATTGTTTTTGTGGAAAGTAGAATATTAATAATTCGTGATTTGTAATTTGTAATTCGTGATTTGCTAATCCATTTAAAATCACAAAAAAAGCGAATCCTTTCGAACTCGCTTTTCAAATTCAATAAGTTAAGCTTACTCAACAATTAAAATGTAATTGTTCTTTTTTCCTTTTCCTAGTAATGCGTATTTCCCATTGATTAGATGTTCAGCAGTTAATGCAAAATCTTCACCAACCTTTTCTTTATTCACAGAAACGGCATTCGCCTTTAACTCGCGTTTTGCCTCACCGTTCGATGACAAAAATCCTGTTTTACCAGAAAGAGCATCAACAATAGACAGTGAATCTCCGAAATCTGCTTTCGAAATTTTCGCTTGAGGAACACCATCAAAAACTGAAAAGAAATCCTTTTCTGACAATGATTTCAAATCTTCAGAAGTTGATTTTCCAAACAAGATAT
>JBDLVK010000048.1:0-4657 GCA_039804825.1 Bacteroidota bacterium | reverse complement strand
CGTGATTTCTTTTCTTGAATCAACTTCAAGAATTGAGAATTATTCTTAAAATAAAGCTCAAAAAAGGCATGTTGAAACTTCAAAATTGGGCGTAAAACCTCGTTTTGAAACTGTTCAATTTCTTTCGTGTTTTCAGTTAAGGCAGAAGGAATAAGCGGGCGTAATTCTTTGAGTTGATCTCTGTCCATTGTTGTTGTTTATAGAATTAAACAACTCATTCCTCAATAAGTTGTGGATTGATAACGAAATCATCCATGTAACTTTCAATTCGCTCATCTTTAAAACTATGAGAAAAGAGAATGTGTTGACATTTCGGTAGACTTTCAGAAATTCGTTGCAAACGCATTTTGTGTCCTTCTTTGAAAAGTGTTAGCGCATCGTCCAGAATAAACAGCTTCATTTGGCTGACATTAAATCCGTTCTGAATGTACAATTCGTATAATCTTCTTGGCGTTCCGATGATAATTTCTGTTCCGTCAAAAATATCATTGCGTTGCTGAATAATGTTTCCTTTTTCATGGACTAAATCGACCGTCAAATCCAAAAGGCGACAGATTTTATAGATTTCATCGTGTAATTCTTTTGCTTTTTCATTCGATTTACAAATGATAATAGCGCGAGGAGAACCTTCACCAGGCTCTACAATTTTAGCCAACACACACAACATAGCAGCTTTTGTTTTTCCGGCTCCTTCATGTGCTTCAACCAACAGGTTTTTTCCCGATTTCATTGCGTCAAGAACCTTGATTTGCAATGCATTCAATTCTGTAATGCCTTTTGCAGGTAATATTTCAGCTAATTCTGCACGTAATTTTGATAAACCCATTATTTCAGTTTTTCATTTTCTTTATGTCGCGAGTGATCACGCTTTGTTTTCTTCTCTAAATTTTTGCGAAGCGCTTCTTCTAAATCAATTCCAGTTTGATTCGCAAGGCAAATAAGCACAAACATTACATCTGCCATTTCGTCGGCTAATTCTTTTGACTTATCCGATTCCTTTTCGCTTTGTTCGCCATAGCGTCGCGCCATAATACGCGCAACTTCGCCAACTTCTTCCATCAGCATGGCAGTGTTTGTCAATTCATTGAAATAACGAACGCCATATTCATTAATCCAATTGTCAACGACTGTTTGAGCTTCACTTATTTTCATTTGTTTCGCTTAAATTTTATTCTTCGAATCGATAATGATTGTTACAGGTCCATCATTTACCAAACTCACTTTCATATCAGCACCAAATTCTCCAGTTTCAACTTTCGACGAACTTAAATTGCTCAATTGTCGAATAAAATAATTGTACAAGGGAATCGCAACTTCTGGTCGTGCAGCCTGAATATAACTTGGTCGATTTCCTTTCTTCGTAGAAGCATGCAAGGTAAATTGACTTATCACCAAAAAACGTCCTCCGACATCTTCATAGGATAAATTCATTTTGCCCTCTTCATCACCAAAGATGCGCAAACCAAGCACTTTTTGTACCAACCAATCTGCGTCTTCATTCGTGTCTTCGTGTTCAATTCCAACAAGAATCAATAGGCCTTTTGAAATGTTTCCGACGATTTGATCATCGATTTTTACAGCAGCTTCACTAACACGTTGAATGACAATTTTCATTTGAAATTAAGATTAGTGATTACTGCGGCGATACGTTTCGTTCTCATCTTCCGTCATCAATTGAACGTAGGTTTGATAACGACTTTCGCTAATACTTCCTTCTTCAATGGCTTCCTTTACAGCACATTTTGGTTCATTCAAATGCTGACAATTGTGGAATTTACATTCGCCGATTAATTCGCGCATTTCTGGAAAGTAATGCGAAATGACTTCTTTGTTCAAATCAACAATTCCAAAAGCACGAATTCCAGGAGTGTCAATGATATAACCACCCGAATTCAGTTTATGCATTTCTGCAAATGTCGTTGTGTGTTGACCTTGAAGATGCGCCTGAGAAATTTCTCCCGTGCGCAAATCCAAATCAGGATCTAAAGCATTGACCAACGTACTTTTTCCAACTCCGCTGTGCCCAGAAATCATCACTTTTTTAGCCTTTATTTCTTCGCGAAGAAAATCGATATTTGATTTGTTCTCAGCGGATATTTTGTGGCATTCGTAACCGATTGAACCGTATAAATCACACAAAGCATCGATGTACAATAAATCATCTTCGTTGTATTGATCAATTTTATTGAAAAGTAAGGTTGTTGGAATACGAAACGATTCTGCAGCAACTAAAAAACGGTCAATAAACGCAATGTGTGTAACGGGAGAATGAATGGTCACAAGCAAATAAGCACGGTCAACATTCGCCGCTAGAATTTGCATTTGCTTACTAAGATTCGTTGATTTTCGTACAATGTAATTTTTGCGTTCTTCGAAATCAGAAATAGTTCGTTTTCCTTCCTCGTCAATCACATCGTCAATAATCACAACATCACCAACGGCAATTGGATTTGTGGTACGCAAGCCTTCCAAACGAATTTTACCTCGAATTCGACAATTCACAATCGAACCATCTTCTAGTTCAACCGTGTACCATTTCCCTGTAGATTTTAATACGTTTCCTTTTACTGGCATTGGTACAAAGATAAGCAGAAAAGGACAAAGCACAACCGCCAAATCTTTATACGCGATTGGCAATTGCGTAATTAATCCTTATCTTCGCCTTTCAAATTTATACGCATGTCTATAGAGGTAAAAAACCTATTTAAATATTACGGAGATCAAGCTGCAGTTCGTGATGTTTCTTTTTCAATCGCAAAAGGAGAGATTGTTGGTTTTTTAGGACCAAATGGTGCTGGTAAATCAACGACAATGAAAATTTTGACGGGATTTATTTCCGCGTCTTCAGGTGAAGTAAATGTTTGTGGTTTACCCGTAGATGTTGATTCCTTGAATACACGTCAAAAAATTGGTTATTTGCCAGAACACAATCCTTTGTATTTGGATATGTATGTGAAGGAATACCTTGAATTTGTTGGGAAAACCTACAAAGTGAAGGATTTGAAAAATCGCGTAAACGAAATGATCAAAGCAGTTGGATTGGACGTTGAACAAAACAAAAAATTAGGTGCTTTATCAAAGGGTTATCGTCAGCGTGTTGGATTAGCAGCGGCAATTATTCACGATCCTGAAGTATTGATTTTGGATGAGCCGACATCAGGTTTGGATCCAAATCAATTGGTTGAAATTCGTGAGTTAATCAAGAAAATTGGTAAATCAAAAACGGTAATGTTATCAACGCACATTATGCAAGAAGTGGAAGCTATTTGTGATCGCGTTGTCATAATTAATAAAGGTCAAATTGTAGCGGATGACACGGCATCACATTTACAAATTGATTTATCGCATCAAACTGTCTACGCTGAATTTGATGGAGAGATTACAAAATCTACGCTTTCAAAAATTAAGCACGTAAGAAAAGTTGAAAAAGTGACGGATGGTTGGTTGATTGAGACAACGGATGATGTGGATTTACGTAAGATCCTTGCGAAATATGCACAAGAGAATAATCTTCTGATTTTAACAATGAAGACAGAAGAGAAATCATTAGAAGAAGTATTTAAAGAATTAACAAAATAAGAATGCCTACAAATTTTATTGAAGAATTGAAATGGAGAGGGATGGTGCACGACATTATGCCTGGAACGGAAGAAGCCTTAAATAAAAAAGTTTCTAGCGGATACATTGGATTTGATCCAACAGCGGATTCATTGCATGTTGGGCATTTAGTACAAATTATGACCTTGGTTCATTTTCAACGCGCGGGACACAAACCGTTTGCATTGGTTGGAGGTGCAACTGGAATGGTTGGTGATCCATCTGGTAAATCGAAAGAACGAAATTTATTAGACGCTGATGCATTGAATCACAACGTTGCGTGTGTAAAAAGTCAACTTGAAAAGTTTTTAGATTTTAATGCTGGAGAAAATACAGCAGAAATGGTCAACAACTATGATTGGTTTAAAGACATGTCGTTTTTGGATTTCATTCGTGACGTTGGTAAACACATTTCAGTGAACTACATGATGTCGAAAGATTCTGTAAAATCACGTTTGGAAACAGGTATGTCATTTACAGAATTTTCATACCAATTGGTTCAAGGATACGATTTCTATTATTTGAACAAACACAAAAATTGTATTGTACAGTTAGGTGGTTCAGACCAATGGGGAAATATTGTTACTGGAACTGAATTGATTCGCAGAAAAAGTGGAGGAGAGGCCTATGCTGTTACAACACCATTGATTAAAAAAGCGGATGGAACAAAATTCGGTAAAACCGAAGGAGGAAGTGTTTGGTTGGATCCTGAGAAAACTTCGCCGTACGAATTTTATCAATTTTGGTTGAATTCGAGCGATGCTGATTCTGTCAATTATGTGCGCATTTTCACCTTGAAATCGAAAGAAGAAATTGAGGCGATTGAAGCAGAACATAATGAAGCACCACATTTACGTGTGTTACAAAAAGCGATTGCTGAAGACATCACAACGCGTGTTCACGGTAAAGAAGCACTTGAGGCTGCAATTGCTGCGTCGAATATCTTGTTTGGAAAATCAACTTCTGAAGATTTGAAATCATTGTCAGAAAAGGATTTCTTTTCAGTTTTTGATGGTGTTCCTCAAGCGAAAATTTCGAAAGCAGATTTCGGAGATTCACT
>JBDLVK010000047.1:0-34987 GCA_039804825.1 Bacteroidota bacterium | reverse complement strand
CTCGAAAATCGTTTGATTTTAGGTGGTCAACATACTCCGTTTTGGGGTGGTCAGTATGCTCCGTTTTAGGGTGGTCAGCTTAAACCGTTTTGGGGTGGTCAACATGAGCGTTATTTCCACTCAACGAAACAGCTTTGAATTCATACACACTAAACGGTCAAACCTATACGCAATCAGGAACCTATACACAAATAATTCCGAACGCTGCGGGTTGTGATAGTACAATAACCTTGAATTTATCACTGAATTTCACTGGTGTTTCAGATTTGGAAAGTGAATTTACAATTGCTCCAAACCCAACGATGGACTTCGTCACAATCAAAACAAGTAATCTTCTCAAAGATGAATATTTTCTTTTCGATCCACAAGGCAGAAAAGTCCTTTCAGGAACCTTAAATGGAACAACAACCCAATTAAATCTATCAAAGCTGTCAGAAGGTAATTACATACTTCAAATTGGTGAAAAGAAAACACCAATTAAGATTTTAAAATCTAATTAAACTTAACGCACTTTGACTTTGTTTATTTAATTTAATCATTACTTTTATGAAACAATACACGTTCTTTAAAAAACATCAAATTTTAACAAAAAGCGAGACAGCAAATTAGCTAGCAGTTTGTTTTTATTTTTGTATTCAATTGATAAACAATACATTAGGAGCTATATTATTATCCCAGCGGGATCACGAAAAAGCCTTCCAATTGGAAGGCTTTTTTTGTATACATCAATTTCTTCTTTAAATAAACACTAATCCACAACGATTTTTCCTTGAAAGGAATTTTCTTGATCTGCAGACAAAATTGTGTAATTGTAAATTCCTTTAGAAAGAGGAGAAACATCAATACTTAATCCATTGATTTCTTGTCTTATTTCAACATCGCATCGTCTGCCGAATAAATCTAATAAACGAATCTCATCAACAGAATTGTCAGCTGATTCATCAAAACGTATATAAACACGATTTGTTGAAGGATTTGGGAATACGGATGGACTGTTTGAATTAACTTTTTCTACTATACCAGCATTTGGATCAATTACCAAGAAAGATCCCATCATTCCATCGTCTTCGTGATGCAAGAGATGACAATGGTACATGTAAGGCATCATTTCATCCGAAAAAGTAATGAACTTGGTTATGAATTTTACGGAGTCATTTGGCATCACCAAAATAACATCCTTCCATCCTTGCTCTTCTGGTGAGGGAATTGTCCCATTTTTTTCAATTACATTGAAAGCAACATCATGTAAGTGAAATGGGTGTGCTATTAATGTTTTATTAACAAGCGTCCATACTTCTGTCGAGTTTAATGGAATCTCCATGTTGATTACTCCCATGTCAAATGTTTCCCCATTAAAACCGAAAGGACCTTCCACCAATGAAGGCATATTTGTAGGTAGTAAACGAATGGTATCTAACACCAATGTACGGTGAACATCCGCATTAATTGGATCAAAGGGCACAAACGGAACCAAGGCACTCGGAATACTTGTAACAGGTGCTGCAGTCGGAGCTCCCACAGTCATTGAAACCAAGGTAAAATCGGTTCCATTCAACGGATTTTCACTGTAACCATGAATGGTATCCATTCCAGCACCTAATCCTGGACCTCCAAAAATTCCATAATCCATTTCAGATGAAAAGCTCATTAAATCCAATTGTTGACCTTGCAACGCGGAAAAATCAACCAAAATTTCTGCTCGTTCTCCAGGTGAAAGTCGTAAACGAGTCAATGCCAACGGAGCAGCCCGCAATCCTGCGTCTGTTGCAACTTGGTAAAATACTTGATTATTCGATAAGCCAAAATCAAACGAACGCATGCTACTACCATTCAACAAACGAAAGCGAACCACCTGAGCTGGAACTGTCAATTGCGGATCTAATGTTCCATTTACGAATAAGGCTGTATCCATGTGATCGGCAATGGCGATTTGGTTTAGAACATCAAATGCCTTTGTTTGAACGATAATTGGTATATCATCTACTCCATACGTTATTGGAAGTCCCGCTGCTAACTCATCTGCATCGTGCACTATAAACAAACCAGCAAGACCTTTACTCACATGTAAATCAGTTTTTCCATCACCGTGTGGGTGGTACCAAAATGTGCCTGCTTGATTTAAAATTTCGAAACTAGGACTCCAAGTGGTTCCAGCGGCAATTGATTGATGCGGTCCTCCATCGTTTTCAGGTGCTACATGCAATCCATGCCAATGCATAGTTGTTGCAACTGGCAGTCCGTTATTTACATTAAGTGTAACAACATCGCCTTTGTTCACAATAATTGTAGGCGATAAAAATGGTCCATTGATGCCGTAAGTTGGCGTTGGATTCGATGGAAAAAAATTCTGTGTACCCGTTTGAACATTTAAATTAAACGTTGTTCCAGTTAATGTTGGAGGAATGAATAATGGATTTTGAGCTTTCAATTGAAATCCAAAACCAATGATAAGACTAGCGATAAGCGTAAACTTAGTCATGCTTGAAATAATTTATTTTTTTGTAATAATTTTTTCCTTGGTCTTCTAATACTATCCAATAAACAGCTGTTTTAAGATTTGTTAGCGATATTTCCTTTAAAGCTTCGTCGTATATTAAAGCAGATTCAGATCCATTCATTGAAAGTGCTTTAATTGTTGGATTAGATAGTTCTTTTCCGACCCATTTTAAACAATCATTCTTTAATAAAAGTTCTCCAAAATCATTCTGATTTTCATATAATGAAAGTGAATTTGCCACTATAATCCATGTCAATGTGTCTATTTGAGCCGGTTGATTTATTTCAAACATCGAATATTGAATGATTCCAACTCCTGCAGTGATATGAGGAGTACAATGAATCAATAACAATCCATCATCGCCTGGCAATACTGGTAAGGTTGTATCGCCATCAATTAAGGCCAAATTGCAATTTGAATTGTCACAGATAGTTGCATCCCAGCCAAATGGTATATCAACATTCACTTTCTGCCAAACAAATTGAAGCGTATCATTGGATGTATGAACCTGGGTGATATTCATCGTCACCTGCTGATCCAACACCGTTGAGGCCCAAAGAGTATCATTTGGAGAATGATAATAACCTTGCGCATTTCCTGAAAGAGAAATTAAAATTGTAACAATGGATAAGCGAAGAGCCAGCATGCTTACTTCAGAATGTCTAATTTTTCGGTTGTAGTAAATTCTCCATTTGTCAGCCGGATGAAATAGCTTCCTGTTGATAATCTTGAAACATCAAAATCAATTTTATTGGAACCATACATTGCTTTCACGTTTTCCTTACGTACTAAGATTTTGCCTGAAACGTCAACAAATTCAATATCTATATTTTCTTCCTTCAAACTATAAAATTCAATCGTACAATTTGTTGATGCAGGATTTGGATAAACAGAATGAATTGTCGCTGACATGGCTGATTCTTCCATTCCCAAACATGAAATTCCATAAATTAAATCGCGCATAACTGTTGTGTCAGAATCCACAAAATTCTGAGTTGACCACATCACATCATGGTTTGATCCACCTAATAACACAACAGTTGGCATACCGAATCCTCCATAATATGCAACCTGATATGCACCACTGTCCATCGGAATGTACAGATCTAATGCATTGTCAGTAACCCAACTTGCAGAATAAGAACAAGTCGTTGAATTTTGATACGGGTAAGCATAACCCTTCACTAAATCTGGACAAACGGCATTGATTTTATTCGCCATTGATTGAATATTCTGTGCAATTGGAGGGCAAGTTCCACAATTTGGCATATAGAAAAACAACACAATCGCTTGTCCCGCATCCAAATCAGAGAATAAATGAACGTTATTTCCATTGCAATCAACTCCTTGAAAATCGTATGCTGTGGTTTGAGCTTTTAGTTGACTTGTAAACGAAAGAAGGAAAATTAATAATGCGAAAATGTATTGATTTGTTTTCATACGTTTGATTTTAGACAATAAAGATAACTATTACAACCCGAGATTAAAAAACTATTTATCACTTAAATTGAAGTTCTAAACCGATTAAAAAAATTATTTTGTTTTAATCCAAAAGGTTAATGTATCTCCAAATGAACTTTTAACCATTTCATAAGTGGGTGGAAATTGCGTTTTAGATGTCCAATATGACGCGATTCGAGTTCCAATTTTCATTTTTTCAAATTGCTGATAAACGTAGGAACTAAATAATTCATATTCCTTCAAACCAACTTTTACAGCTTGATCCATTTGGGCAGTTGGGTCTTTTGCTTCTAGAAAAGGATTGAAAATATAAAATGCATCGAAAGTCGAAAAATCGATGTTTAGAATGTTATCAGCAATGAATTTACAATTAGTTAATCCATGTTTTTTGGCACACTCATTTCCAATTTCAACTTGGTATTTACGATGCTCAACACCCGTAAATTGGGCTTTTGAAATAGTAGAAGCAACCAAACAATATTTTCCGGTGCCTGACCCGATATCCAAAATGGATGTTGCACCGGCTTCGGTTAAAAAAGCTGTTGCTTGTTGTGCAATGAAAACGGAAGTAAAATGACGATTTGAATGTTCACGGACGTCTTCAGGAAAAATGGCATCAAATTCTTCATCGAAGACTGCTACCCTATTTCTTAACTTTTCAAAAACATCCATGTTCTGCAATTTGCGCGCAAAGGTACATTTTCAATTTTGAACTTTAATGAATCAAGTGTTGAATCGATCGAATGCGATTGAAAGCCTCTGTCAACAGCGCTTCGGAAGTTGAAAAGCAAATTCTTAAATGTCCTTCAGAAGCACTCTCAAACCAATTTCTACCTCCAGGAACCAATGCCACTTTTGCTTCTTTTAAAATCAGCGCGACTAATTCTGCTGAATCCATCGAACAATTGACAATTTTTGGAAAAATCACGTAAGTTGCGTCACTTGGCACTATTTCTAAGAAAGGCATTTCATGAATAAAATCTTCTGTGATACGCTTCATTTTTGTCAAATGTCCACGAAAAGCTTCTAACCAAAAAAGGCTTTCATTTAAGGCAGCAGCACCTGCAATTTGCGATAAACTTGAAATTCCACCGGCCGTGGTTTGATGATGTGAATGCTTCAAAATTAAACCGAAGTGATCCTCATTTTGGCAAATAACATATCCTATTCGAAGTCCAGCCAAACCAAAGTTCTTAGATAAACCTGAGACTACAATTTTCTTCGAATATGCAGCTAATTCAACGTTTAATATACTTGTTAATGGTTGGTTGTAATAAATATCAATCCAAATTTCATCCGATACCAGCCATAAATCATTTGATTTACAAAATTCAATTAATTCATTCAAATGTTTCTTAGCAATTGCCTTTCCCGAAGGATTGTTCGGATTACAAAGAAAAAGTGCTTTTGTTTTGGTTGTACATTTTGCTTTTAATTCATTCAAATTAAACCAACCGGTTTCACTATCAAATGCACATGGAACAACCTTGGCTCCTGCATTTTCAACAGATTTGCGAAACAAAAAATCAACTGGATTCGGAATTATCACCTCATCATTTGGACTCAAAAGTGCAGATGCAATAATGTACAAACCGTTTGCAGCGCTATTTACAGGCAGGATTGTACTGGCTTCAATTTTTGAATTATGCTGACTAAAATACCAGTGTTCAATTGCAGTTTTAAATTCCATCAAACCTTCAGCTGGAGCATAGGAAAAATAGCCTTTATCCGAATATGATTTAATTGCATTCAATATTGGCTCAGCAACGGGAAAATCAGGATCAGCAGCTGTCAAGGGAATTACTCCATTCTCAACGGCTGCCCATCGAAAATTAAAGGCTCTTTGGCGAAGAACTTCCAAATTGACAGAGGCGTTTGAAAACAATTCATTCAAATTCATTAGTGGATCGATAATGGAAGGTTAAATCCTTTGTTCAAGGATAAATTTACAAAATCATTCAACAACACATCTCCTTCTTTCAAATAATGCTGAATGGAAATTTTTCTAGTTTCATAATAATCTTCAAAGGCGGTTTCCAACGTTTCCGATTTACACAAATTAGTTAGAATTGCCATCAAGGTTGCGGCATCTTCGACAGCTGAATTAGCACCTTGACTTGTAAATGGCAACAATGGATGAGCTGCATCACCAATTATTACAGTGTTCTTGTCATGAAAAGCAGGTAGTAAATCCATTCTTTTAGATGTCCAATAAAACAGTTCATTTTCCTTTGTACAAGAAATGATTCGTTGAAAATCTGAGGGATAATTTTGAGAAATTATTTTTGTAAAAGCGAACAGCGATTCAAAATCAGTTGAATTCACTTGATGTAGCAATTCGTTAAACTGTATGAACCAAATAAATTCATTTTTCCCTAAAGGTAATACCCCCATGTACACACCTTGCACAGTATCAACAATTTTAATAAACTGATCGTCTGCAAATTGTACATTATCACAATGCACCAATCCAACTATTTCTCGTTCAATAACGGCATTCAATTTAGATTCAGGAAATAATTGATTCCGAACTTTTGAATTAATTCCATCACTTGCTATTAAAATATCCTCTTCAATTATGTTTCCACCTCCAAATTCTGCTTGGTAACACTCTCCATCGTTTTTCAGCGCTGTAAAATGCGCGTTAAATTGTAAATTATCCGGACTATTACCTCGCAATAACATTTGTATCATTTGTTTTCTTCTTATGGCGATACAATCCGATAAATAGCGTTCAAGTATAAATTCACCATTCGGTTCAATTGCTATGAATCGATTGATTGAATTTCCTTCTTTTAACACCTCATTTTTTAATCCAATAGCGTCTAATGCATTAATCCCATTTTTGAGCATAATAAAACCAAATCCATTATAATCATAATCTGGCCTACGCTCATAAATTGTTGCAGAAATCCCAGCTAATTTCGAAGTAAAACCAGCATACAATCCGCCCATTCCACCACCAATTACCCCAATTGTTTTACCATCGAGGTTATTATGTTTTATCCTGAAAGTAGTATCGTTGTAGCGCCAATAGTCAAATTCTTTGATTTTCTCTCGGACGACTACTCCTTCAGCATATAATTTTTTTAGTTCTTTATCAATCAGTTCTTCTTTTTTACTAGTTAGAATGCAAATCTGACGAATTGATAAACGACTTCTGTGTTTCAACACATCTCTGGCATTCAGATTTTCAACCTTTTTTAATGCTCTACCGGCAGTTAACCGTTCAATGATTTCCTCCCAATTGGCATAATGAAAATCAAAATTGCTCTCAGTTGAATATAACAAAGCTTTCTCAAATTCATTATCATTGTTAAAAAAGATGAGAGTTGGAAATTCAGTGATCTTCCAATTGTTTTTAATGGTCAAGTCAGCCTTAAACATTTCTTGTGCTTTTCCGGATTCTATGGCTTCCAAAAAATCATCAACATTCAATTCATTTTCGATTGCAGCAGTAACTAATACTTCTTCTCTACTAATATCTTTTCCTCGGAGAAACAACATTTCCCTTAAAGTATAAAGAAATGAATAGGCTTTGTTCTCATCTTGTAACTTGGCAGCATAATATGCGATTGAGGCAGGATACGATGAAGAAATAGGATTTACTTTCCATATTTCAGCATCCAAACAAACGCCATTTTTCTGACTTTCATTTTCCCATAAATTACATAAGTAATCTGCTTTTTGAATTTGTTTGTCTTGAAACTCTAAATTTTCCCATGACTCAAGCATTCCACCCATTTTTATATCCAATGTGATGATGCCCTTATATTCTTGTTTTAACTTATCGATATAGGTATCCACAATCCAACAAGTGGAACAAAGCGGATCCGTGAAATACGTTATTTTAATGGTTGGCTTTTTATATAAAGTCTTAGCCATAAGCAATTTAATTTAGTTTACAAGAGTGGTTTCAACTAAAGCAACTAAAATTATCGATAAAATACCTTGTAATATATGGAGATTTTTTTTCATTCCACAAATTCAGTAAAACTACATAGAATAAAAAAAGCGGCTCAAATGAACCGCTTTCTTTATTACTTAAAAACTACTAACTGATTTTAGATTGCAAAGAATGCCACCCTCCACCATTGTGCGCATTGAAACCTTTTGATTTCAATATCCCCTTTGCTGAAGCACTTCTCATTCCAGAAGCACAACATGTAATGATTGTTTTATCTTTTTTCAATTTCCCTAAATTGCTATCCAATGATTGCAATGGAATGTTGATTGAACCTTTGATGTGTCCACCTTGAAATTCTGCTGGAGTTCGAACGTCTACAATTACAGCACCTAGTTTTACCAATTCTTTCAAATCCACTTTTGGCCCTCCGAATAATTTATCTAAGAATCCCATATTATTATTTGCTTAAAGTATAATTTACATCCATCCAAGAACCACCATTCTCGCATTCGTATCCCAATTGTTTGAAATAATTCGTTGCTTGTCCACTTCTGTTTCCACTTGCACAGCAAAAAATAATTGGCTGTTTCAATGCTTTTAACTCATCTTCTCTTTCTACAATTTCTTGTAATGGAATGTTGATTGAACCTGCAACATTTCCTCCCATAAATTCTGCCCTAGTGCGTACATCTACAACTGTAAAACCCTTGTTTTCCATCATTTTGATCTTTTTTGAATTTCTGTTTCTACCATATTGAACAACAAACCGCCCATGAAAATACCGTATAACGAGCTGTTTATTGGACTCGAAGTTATCGCGCATGTTCCAGAAGCACATCCCACAAAATAGTAGTAGCAATATCCTCCAATTGCACCTAGAACGGCTCCAATAATTGTTATTTTGTATTTTTTAAGTTTGCTCGTCATTCAATAATTATTTCCACAAAAATAGAGTGACACATCTAAACAAAATGTATCAAATGTTACAAACCGTAAGATTTAGAAGAAATTTACTTGGAAGCGGTTTCAAAAAATTGCCATAAACCATCTTCTGGAACAGGCGCAGTAATGGATATTACTTCTTTTGTTGTTGGATGATTGAATGTTAATGTTCTAGCATGTAAACCGACTGATCCATCTGGATTTGAACGACGCGCTCCATACTTTACATCTCCTTTAATTATGCAACCAATCGTAGACAATTGCACACGAATCTGATGATGACGTCCCGTTTCCAATCGCACTTCTAACAAGTGATATTTATCCGAAGAAGCAATCAATTGATAATGCAAGACAGCTTTTTTAGAACCGGGAGTTTCCGTCAAAGAAGCATAGGATTTATTCTGCTTCTCATTCTTTTTCAAGTAATGCGTTAAGGTTGCTGAAGACTTCTCTGGCTTCGATTCAACGATTGCCCAGTAGACTTTATTGGTTTCTTTATCTCGAAATTGCGCGTTTAACCGCTCCAAAGCCTTACTTGTGCGAGCAAAAACAACTGCACCACTTGTAGGACGATCTAAACGATGCACTACACCACAAAACACATTTCCAGGTTTCTGATATTTTTCTTTTAAATACGCCTTGATTGTATCCGGCATTGTTTCGTCACCTGTTTTGTCGCCTTGCACAATATCAGACGCTTTCTTGTTGACAACAATGACGTGATTGTCTTCGTATAAAATGGTTAATTCACTCACAAGGCGCTTAATAGAATTCGTGATTTGTCATTTATAATTCGTGATTCTAATTAATATTGCTCTTTCTCGTTTGGAAAATCTCCTGACTTCACATCCTTGATGTATTCTTGGAATGAACCCATCATTTGCTCGTACAAATTGTTGTATTTACGCAAGAAACGCGGGCTGAACTCGTTGTTGATTCCCAACATATCATGAACAACTAAAACCTGACCATCCACGCCATTTCCTGCACCAATCCCAATAATTGGAATGGAAACTGTTTTAGCAACTAATTCAGCTAATTGAGCTGGAATTTTTTCCAAAACTATGGCAAAGCAACCCGCATCTTCCAAGGCTTTCGCATCTTCAATTAAGCGTTGTGCTTCTTGTTCTTCTTTTGCTCGAACTACGTATGTTCCGAATTTATAAATGGATTGAGGTGTTAACCCAAGATGCCCCATCACTGGAATTCCTGCCGTCAAAATTCGTTTAATCGATTCCAAAATCTCAACTCCACCTTCCATTTTGACAGCGTGTCCACCTGATTCTTTCATGATTTTAATAGCACTAGACAAAGCTTCTTTTGAATTTCCTTGATACGATCCAAATGGCATATCAACAACCACTAATGCTCTGTTCACAGCTCTTACAACTGAAGAAGCATGGTAAATCATTTGATCCAATGTAATTGGTAAGGTCGTTTCATGTCCCGCCATTACATTTGAAGCAGAATCTCCAACCAAAATCACATCAATACCAGCCTCATCAATGATACGTGCCATAGAAAAATCATACCCCGTTAACATGGAGATTTTTTCTCCGCTGTTTTTCATTTCTTGTAAGGTATGGGTTGTTACCTTCTTAACATTCTTGTGAACAGACATACGTTCTATTATTTATGGCAAAAGTAGAAAAAACTTAGCGAATCCGGAGATTCATGATTCGTGATTCGTGATTTGTCAATTCTAAATTTTCAATTATTTGTGTATTTCATTTCCGATATGGAAAATGGCGTCACCTTTGTAAACCACTGGTGACTCATTTAAGCAGATAATAAATCCGCTAGATGCAGCTTTCACTTTTCGCTCTAATTTCCCATACGGGTCAGTTACAATTCCAATCACCTCGCCTTTTTCGACTTTTGCGCCATTTTTTACAGTAGCTTGAAACATTCCAGAATTTGGTGAGCGCATCCATTTACTTTCACCGAGAAAAACTGGATTTCGATCTTTTGAAATGTCTATTTTAAAGGAACGCATTCCTAAATGACTCAACAATCGTTTGACACCATTCAACCCTTCTTCGACCACCATTTCCTCAATTGAATTCGCTTTTCCACCTTCGAATAGCAACATTTTTTTGCCTTTTTTATTGATGGATTCACGGATCGTTTTCGAAATATACGATGAATTAAGAATGAACGGTGGATTAAAAATCTTTGCTAATTCCACACTTTCTGCGTCTGACATAACACAGCGAATTTGCGGAAAATTATTGCGTTGAGCTGCGCCAGTGTGGAAATCCAAAACATAATCCACATGTGGTGCAATTTCCTTCATGAAATGATAGGCGAATTGAGCGGCCAATGATCCAGATTCACTTCCCGGGAAACTACGGTTCAAATCACGACCGTCCGGCAATTCACGTTTTAAGTTGAGAAATCCAAAAATATTGAAAACCGGCAGACAGATGATTGTACCAACTTGTGGTTTATTGAATCCTTTGCGAATGACGCGACGAATAATTTCAACGCCGTTGATTTCATCTCCATGTAAACCAGCCATTAACAATACGGTTGGACCATCTTCCTTCGCGCGTTCGACTATAACAGGAACCAAAATTGGCGTTGTCGTATGTAATTTCGCTACATCAAGGTTTAATTGCGCACCTTTTCCTGGCAGAATTTCTTTCCCTAATATGACAAATTTCTTGTGCTTTTGTGGCATAATTAACGGTTAACGTTTTTCTCTATGTACTGAATAATTTTTCCAGCAATATTTTCTTGCGTTGTTTTTTCAATTCCTTCCAATCCTGGTGATGAATTCACTTCCAACACTAACGGTCCGCGTTCTGATTGTAGCATATCAACCCCGGCAATTCCTAATCCAACCGCTTTAGCAGCCAGAATTGCAGTATATTTTTCTTCAACTGAAAGTTCGATAATACGTGAAGAACCACCGCGGTGCAAATTTGATCTAAATTCACCTGGTTTTCCTTGACGTTTCATAGCACCAACAACTTCTCCGTCAACAACGAAAGCACGAATATCAGCCCCTTTCGCTTCGCGTACAAATTCTTGAACGATAACACGCGCTTTCAATCCATTAAAAGCTTCCAAAACTGATTGTGCTGCATTTTGATTTTCTGCCAAAACAACGCCTAATCCTTGAGTTCCTTCTAATAATTTCAAAACGACTGGTGCACCACCAGCAGATTCAACAACATGTTCAACGTTTTTAGAATAATTCGTGAACACCGTTTTCGGCAAACCTATTCCTTCTTTCGATAACACTTGTAAACATCTCAACTTGTCGCGTGAATGCACAATTCCTCTTGAACCAACAGCAGAAAATACATTCATCATTTCAAATTGACGCACAACCGCTGTCCCGTAAAAAGTTACCGAGGCACCAATACGAGGAATCACAGCATCGAATCCCGTCAAATAGCTATCTCCATAATAAATCGAAGGTCCTCCTTGTTCAATTTCAATGTTGCAACGTAAATGGTCAATCACATGTGCTTCGTGTCCACGTTCTATTGCAGCTTCCACCAAACGGCGTGTAGAATATAAATTCGCATTGCGCGATAAAATTCCAATTTTCATATTATTGTTTTGTTTTTTTCGATACGTTCACAAGGGAAGTATCAATGATAAATCGTTTATTGAGTAGTTTTCTTCCCAATAAAATGGGATAGCGCATTCCTTTGCGCTCGGTTAAGGAAAATTCAGTTTTTATTTTTCGACCAAGCAGTTCTATTGTGCATTTGATAAAATAACGAAGTTGCTCATGACCGTTAGAGCTTTTCACTTTTTTAATTCGGTAATCTTGGAAGTAGTGTTTTTCATTATCAAATGCTGAGTGATTTTCATCTAAAAAAATAACTTCCAAGACAGTTGTTCCTTCAATCTCAACTTCCTTGCATGAACTCACGTGAATGCTTGAAGTGTAGGCTCCTGAATCGACCTTCACATCCACATGGTTTAATCCAAATTGGGGCAAATTTGCTATTTCACGGCGTCCAATGATAGTTTTCTCTCCTTCTTTCGGCTTCATACTGAAATTTGAATGAGTAAATCTATTAAATTTGCACGATAGAAGATGTGATTCTGCCTATTTTTGTGGCTGGATTAAAAAAATCTTAAATATTTCTGCAATTATTCGATTGTTTTAGAAAAAATTTGTAATATTGCACCCCCGTTTACGCGGTAGAACACAGATAAAAAAGAGTCATGGATATTATTAGAGAAATTCAGAACGAACTTGTTGAGGTAAAACAATTCCCTCAATTTGGAGCAGGAGATACAATTACAGTTTCTTACAAAATTAAAGAAGGTAATAAAGAGCGTATTCAGCAATACCAAGGAGTTGTATTACAACGTCGTGGTTCTGGAACAACTGAAACTTTTACAGTTCGTAAAATGTCAGGAAACATTGGAGTTGAGCGTATCTTCCCAATTTCTTCTCCGTTCTTAGATGAAATCGTTGTGAACAAAAAAGGACGTGTACGTCGTGCTCGTATTTTCTACTTCCGTGGTTTGACTGGTAAAGCAGCTCGTATCAAAGAAAAAAGAAGATTCACAAACTAAGATATTCGAATTATTCGATACTAGGCTTTCTCTAACGAGAAGGCCTTTTTTTATTTAAGACAATGGCGAAGAAGAAAAGAGCAACTGTAAAGACGAAACGCACGAAAAAATCGGGTAAACAATCGAAATTGGTTGTAATTAGTCTTTTGTTGATTGGGTTAATTCTGGCTGTTCTCTACTTTTATTTGCAGGACGAAGACACTGTAAAGCGTAAACAAGTGATTGAATCTATTCCAGCAGGTTTTCCTTCCTTCGGTATTGATGTTTCGCATCATCAAGGTGAAATTGATTGGGAACAATTGATGGTTAGTGAGCATTATGACACAATTGTCCAATTTGTTTACTGCAAAGCAACAGAAGGTTCTGATCACATTGATACGCAATGGGAACGCAACAGAACCGTATTGAGTAAACTTGGAATTCCGCATGGCGCGTATCATTTTTTTAATCCGAAATCAGAACCACGACCACAAGCGCAGCATTTCCTGGAGTATTGGAAAAAAGAAGATTTGGATTTGCCCCCTGTTTTAGATGTTGAGACAGAGGGTTTTTCTGACGCTGATTTGATTGCCAAAATGAAAATTTGGATGACGGTAGTCGAAAATGAAACCGGAATGCGTCCGATTATTTATTGTTCATTAAATTACTTTGAAACAAAGTTTATGAATGAATTCAAAGATTATAAGTTTTGGATTGCCGCTTATAGTCGGAAACCCGAATTCATTGATGATAGTCGCATCATTCATTGGCAATATTCTGAATCTGGTGAACTGCCTGGAATTGATGAGAAAGTCGATTTTAATGTTTCTAAGATCTCCTATAAGTAAGAACATTTAAAAGCAAAGCAACGTTTGTTTCG
The DNA here is from genome assembly GCA_039804825.1 of Bacteroidota bacterium. Taxonomy (GTDB): domain Bacteria; phylum Bacteroidota; class Bacteroidia; order Flavobacteriales_D; family Crocinitomicaceae; genus M0103. The sequence continues at coordinate 20,773 of JBDLVK010000047.1, read as the reverse complement.
CAGTAACGTTTATAGAATGTGAATCGCTACTTACTTTTATTCGTATTCTATTTTCTTTCTATTGGTAGTTGGAGTCAAGTTGCCCAATCTGCGAACACAAATATAGAAACGGGTGTTCAAGATACAATTCGATTGTACTTAATTCCTCCTACTCAGATTGATGCAAGAGCAATTATTTATCCCATTACTGACCCGCCGATTATCTATCCGCCAATTGGCTACCCTCCTTACGAATGGCCATATCCAAGTTTACCTATGACTGGATATTATATTATAGGACCAACCTGCGGTGAAACGCGGCATCCGAATGGAAAATTGTCAAGTCGAATAGCTTGTAAAAATGGCATTCTACATGGGAAATCAGAATATTTTAATGAGAATGGCATAAAAACACAAGAAGATTATTACCTCCAAGGAAAGGTCATTTCTAGCAAATCTTATAATTCAAAAGGTAAATTACTTTCTTGGGTAAACTACGACGGAAAAAGTGAATTACATGGTATTAATTGGTCGTTCGATGAACAAGAAGAGAAAAAAATTATCACACATTATTTACATGGCATCGAACATGGTACACGACAAGAATTCCTGAAAGGTTACTTGAATTTACAAGAAGAGTATGACCATGGAACCGTCGTTGATCGGAAATATTATTTTGAAAAGAAGCAGTTATATGAACATATACGCTATTTAAATGAACGAATTCTGGAAAATACAACGTTTCATGAAACAGGTGGAATTAGCACATACGCATTAAGCGATTCAAGCGGAAATCGTATCGTTGATTACACAAAAAATGAACGTGGGATTATCACATCCGAGCGTCATTACAAAAATAATTCACCCGTAGGAACAACACTTGAATCATATGATGATTTAACTGGATATAAATTAACCGCAGACTACCAAAACGGCCTTATTCAAGCTTCTTATGAATACAACAAATCAATTCTTGTTCGAAAGAAGCACTTTTCAAATGGGCAATTTGATTCCTTGATTAGTTTCTATTCAAATGGTGACACTTCAGAATTGCTGCTTGCTGGGTTGAAATACCATCAACAAAAATGGAATCAAAAGCGTGAAAAAACGGATGATTATTGGTATTACCATGAGATTTTCTTTGGCAGCGGTCATTTCGCAAAGCAAGATACTACGTATGTCTTCGAAGCACCGAATGATCCAAATTCGTATAATCAAGAGCCAATTAAACTTTGGGTAATATACAAAAGCGACACGTTACGCTTAGATTACATTTATAACAATAAGAACATACCTAATCAAACCGTTTCATTGGTTTTGCAACGTAATCTTTTTGTATACGACTCTCTTTCGAATTCCTTTGTTCGCGATGGTCAATGGTTGAACTTCAATGGAAATGTGATTTCAGACGTGATTACGTATTCGAAAGGAATTCTGAACGGTAGATATTTACTTTACGATGAATCATCACCACCAACACCAGTGATTACTGGAAACTATTTAAATGGACAAAAAGATGGTTTGTGGATAATCAAAAATGGTCAAACAGAACTGATTAATTATTCAAATGGTTCTTTAAATGGACTGTATCGACTAACAGATAGTCAAAATGTCGTTCTTGAAAACGGAAGCTATCAAAACGGTCAACTTGTTGGCGAATACACGTTTTATCATTGCAATTCAAACAAGAAATCAGTAATTACATTCGCTTACGGACAAGAAATTGGTTCCGAAAAAAGATACGATTCCAATGGCCGATTGTTCAGTGAAGGTTCCATCAAGCGCAACTTGAATTCGAACACCCCTAAACAATTCCAAGCAATTGGCAAATGGTATTTTTATACCTACAAATCAAATGGAAAGGCGAAACGAAAAACGGTGAAAATGAATTAACTCTTCAAATTTTCGAATCTTTGAATTAGTTCATTACAGCTTCTCAATAACGAAATCTGTGCGACGGTTGATTGCTCTATTTTCCTCTGAATCGTTATCAACTTTTGGCATTGTTTCACCGTAACCTTTGGCTGAGAGACGTTTAGGATCAATTCCCAAAGAAACCAGATAATCTTTTACTCCTTTTGCACGATTTTCAGATAAACTCATGTTTTTACTGTCATCACCAACATCATCCGTATGCCCTTGAATTGAAACAGAAATTGTTGGGTTTTCTTTTAAGAAACGAGCAAATCCTTTCAAAATGAATTTTGATTTGTCATTCAATGCATATGAACTTGTTGCATATAAAATGTCGTTAATCGTGTATGCTTCACCAACTTTCAATTCTTTAACTGTCAAATCATTGTTACGAATTGACACTTCCTCCGGCTTAATTTCCTCTTTCGTAATTAACTTCGAATCAAAAGCATGACCTTCTTTTTTCACCGTTACCATCACATCTTGCTTTGTGTCTGTTTTCACAACAGCTGCATATTTTCCATCGTCACCGTTCACTTTCACTTGTGTCACTTCATCCGAACCAGCATATGCAATTTCAATTGTTGCATCTTTAACCGGAGCACCATTTTCATCTTTCAATTCACCTTTTAAGATCGCTACTGATTTCGGGCGAGCTTCTTCGTACAATTCAAACGAATAGATATTCCAGTTTCCTCCAACTCTCGATGAATAATAAGCTAAATGGCCATCAGTAGAAACAAACAATCCTAATTCATCTTCCTTCGAATTGATTGGATAACCAATGTTCTTTGGTTCTGACCATTTTCCATTTTCTTCACGGATATAGAAAATATCTAAACCTCCAACTCCTTTGCGTTTATCCGTGCAAGTTGAAACAAAATACAAGGTTTCACTATCTTGGTGCAAGAACGGACTTTTATCTTTTCCGTCGGTATTAATTTCATCAAATGGTCTCACTTCTCCCCATGTTCCGTCAGGTTGACGTTTAGCGATGTAAATATCGTTATCGCGTGAAGTTGGACGAGCAACTGTGTAGAAAAGTGTGTTTCCATCTGCAGAAAGCGAAGGTTGCGCCTCCCATCCATCAGGCGTGTTAATTTTTGGCCCCATGTTTTTCAGTGGCGTCCATTTAAAATCATTCCCACCTTGGCCTGAACGCTCGTAAGTTGTTGTGTACAAATCACAATTCTGATAGTCCTGACCATATACTTTTTCGGTTTTACACGCACAAATGATCATCTCTTTGTTATCTACCGAAAGCGTCGCTGAACCGTAATTGGTAAAAGTTCCATCGTTGAATGGCGCTTTTAACGGGTCGCCTGTGTTGAATAAATCCATTACACTTGCACGTTGAGAGAATGTAAATTCCTCCACTACTCTTGACATTAAATCACCCAAGTTGGCACGATCCACTTTTCGTGTATAGAAAATTAATTCATTATCTGGCGAAATCATCGGGAAATATTCATCTTTCGCAGAGCTTACATTTTTCACCATAGTAGGATCAAATGGAACCGAAGTAGAAAGTATTTCTTGTTCTGCTTCTAATCCACTCAACACTTCGTTTACATCTTTCAATTTTTTCGCATAATCTTCAGGGAAACGTGAATTATCATTGTTTTTAAATGCTTTAAATTGCTTAAACCATTTAATCGCAGTTTCTTGATCTTGTTGTGTATAATTGATAACTCCTAAATAATAGGAACAGTTTGCATGATAATCGGAACAAAACTCCAATGCTTTTTGAAACATTTCTTCCGCTTTTGCAAAACTCTTGTCTCCCATCGCCGGATTCGGTTGTTTTTCGTAATATTTTAAGCCGGCTTCATAGGCATACATTCCGTATTCGTAGTAAACCATTGCATTATCAGGTGCTTCTGAAATTGCCGAATTAAAATTATCCACTGCAGTCTTTGCATCAACAGCATTCGTTCCTGCTTCAATATATTTTAGTGCTTTTTTTGATGGTGGTAAACAAGATTCATCTTCTTCTTGGGAGAATGCGAAAAAAGACGTTGTTATCGCTAGAAATAAGAAATAATAGTGTTTCATACGTTTGAAAAAATCAAAATTCTGTGGGCAATTTCAAATACCGTACCCAAAAAATGGTATATCGAAAAATTAACGGAAAGGTTACACGAAAATGTAAGATTCTGAACCATTTCATTATGACTTATAATGCGTTTATCGTATTTTAGCCTTCAAATTGAAAACATGAAAAAACACCTATACATTTCGCTACTTGCTTTGGGATTCTTTTCGCCAGTTTCTGCGCAAAAAAAAGATACTAAAACAACACCTGCTCCTTTGTTTGAATCTTCGACACTTGGCGGTTTAAACTTCCGAATGGTTGGACCAGCATTAACTTCTGGGCGCGTAATTGACATTGCCGTGAACCCAAAAAACCAAGACAACTGGTTTATTGCAGCTGCTTGCGGAGGTGTTTGGGCCACAACAAATCATGGAACAACCTTCTCTCCTATTTTTGACAATTACGGTTCATTCTCAATTGCCTGTGTTGAATTAGCACCTTCAAATCCAAATACGGTTTGGGTTGGTACGGGAGAAAACAACAACCAACGTTCTGTTGCATATGGAGATGGTATTTATAAATCTGTAGATGGTGGAAAATCATTTACGAATATGGGCTTGAAAAACTCTGAGCACATTGGAAACATCATCATTCACCCGACAAACGAAAACATTGTTTGGGTTGCTGCCTATGGACCAGTTTGGAGTTCGGGTGGCGAACGCGGCGTTTACAAATCAATGGACGGAGGAAAAACTTGGGAACGCACATTGTTCGTTTCGGATGAAACGGGTACTTCAGAAATTGCAATTGACCCAACAAATCCAGATATTTTATACGCAGCTGCTCATCAACGAAGAAGACACGAATGGACATACATTGGAGGTGGTCCAGAATCTGCCTTGTATAAATCAACTGATGGTGGAAAAACGTGGCGAAAAATCAATGTTGGTTTACCTGAAGGTCAAATGGGAAGAATTGGAATTGCCGTTTCTCCAGTTGATGCAAATTATGTGTATGCCATTGTCGAAGGACGTGATGACAAAGGAGGATTTTTCCGCTCAACGAATATGGGAGAAAGTTGGACAAAAATGTCTGGATTCAATACTTCAGGAAATTACTACCAAGAAATCATGTGTGACGTGAAAGACAAAAACAAAGTCTTTGCGATGGATACTTATATGCATCACACTGAGGATGGCGGTAAAACATTTAAACAAACAGGCGAACACCAAAAACACGTTGACAATCATGCAATTTGGATTGACCCAAATAACACGGATCACTGGCTAGCAGGATGCGACGGTGGTTTGTATGAAACGTATAATCACGCACAACAATGGAAATATTATTCCAATTTGCCAATCATTCAGTTTTACAAAGTTGTAACTGATAATGATTATCCGTTCTACAATATTTACGGAGGAACGCAAGACAACAATTCAATGGGAGGACCATCTGAAACGAACAATGTTGGTGGAATCATGAACGAAGATTGGTTCATTACAAACGGAGGTGACGGATTTGAATCAGCAACTGATCCAACCGATCCAAACATTGCTTATGCGCAAGCACAATATGGATTCTTGGTGCGTCACGACAAAGCTTCTGGAGAAAAAGTGTACATTCAGCCTCTTCCAGGAAAAGATGAAGCCGCATATCGTTGGAACTGGGATGCGCCATTATTGGTTTCACCACACGATCACAAAACCTTGTATTTCGCCGCTAACAAAGTATTCAAAACAACAAATCGCGGTGACGATTGGTCAACCATTTCTCCTGATTTAACAGCTCAAATTGACAGAAACAAATTAGCTGTTATGGGCCAAGTTTGGTCAATTGATGCAGTTATGAAAAATGCATCTACGACTATTTACGGAAACATTGTGGCACTTGATGAATCACCAAAGAAAAAAGGATTATTATACGCTGGAACTGATGATGGTTTGATTCAAGTTTCTGATAATGACGGACAAACATGGACAAAAATCTCAACATTTGCAGGAGTACCAGCAAATACGCGTGTGAATATGTTAACAGCTTCATTACACAATGAAAATGAAGTGTATGCTGTATTCAACAACCATCGTTCAGGAGATTTCAGACCATACGTTTTCAAAAGTTCTGATAAAGGAAAAACATGGGTTTCAATCAGTTCTAATCTTCCTGAAAGAGGTTCTGTCTATTGTATCAAACAAGACCACATAGATCCTAATTTGTTATTCGTTGGAACAGAATTCGGAGCATATTTCTCAAATGACGGTGGAAAAGTATGGACAAAACTGAATGGCCTTCCAACAATTGCTGTTTACGATTTAGACATTCAAAAACGTGAAAATGATTTAGTAGCAGCAACTTTTGGTCGTGGTTTTTATGTTATGGACAATTATTCTCCATTGCGTCAATTGACAAAAGAAAATTTGGATAAAAAAGCGTATTTGTTCCCAGTGGCTGATGCTTTGTTGTATGTTCAAGCAGATCCACTTGGATTGGAAGGAACAGGTTTCCAAGGAGCGAACTTGTGGTCAACACCAAATCCTGAAGTTGGTGCAAATTTCACGTTCTATTTCAAAGATGAACTAAAATCGTTAAAAGATCAGCGTAAAGAAAAGGAAGCGGCTTTAGAAAAAGACAAGAAAGCTGTTCCATATCCAACAATTGAAGAACTTAGAAAAGAACAACAAGAAGAAGCTGCACAGCTTATATATATCATTCGAAATGCTGAAGACAAAGAAGTGCGTCGTTTAATTAGTTCACCGTCAAAAGGTGTTTCAAGAATTACTTGGAACTTAAAATCAGAAGCTACCTATCCTGTTAATCCTGGAAATACTTCTAACAAAAACAATGGATTCCTTGTGCAACCGGGCACGTATACAGTGCAAGTTGGTTTATTACGAGACGGTAAATTTGAAAATTTAACAGAGAAAGTTTCCTTCAATGTGAAAGGTTTGAACAACCAGACATTAGTGGCTAAGAACACTGAAGAAACAGACAAATTTAGAACTGATTTATTGGAATTAAATCGCCAAGTTACAGGAGCTTCTAACCTTTTAGGTGAGTCAAAAGATAAAATTGAAGCAATTCAAACTGCTTTGTTGACTTATCCGAACACCGATTTGAAATTAATGGCTGAAGTGAAAGCATTAAAACTAATCGTTGATGAATGTTCACTTGCTTTGTATGGTGATGGATTGAAAACCTCGAAAGAGTTTGAAACTGTACCGGGAATCATGGATCGCCTTGGTTTAGTTCAATACATGCTATCTGAAAATACCTTGGGCGTAACGAAATCACAACAAACAAACAAAGCGATTGCAGAAGAGGAATACAAAGCTTTCCGCGTTAAATTAGATGGAATGATTGTTCGTTTAACTGCTTTAGAAAAAGAATTAGAAAAAGTTCCAGTTCCTTACATCAAAGGGAAAGATCAAAATTGGAAAGAAGATTAATCAACTGTTTTAAACACAAAAAACGCCGATCGTTATGACCGGCGTTTTTTTTTGTGTTGGATCAATTTATTTTTTGATAATTAATTTACGTAAATCAGTTGATCCTAAACGCACGAAGTAAATTCCTTCTGCAATAGCATCTAAACTCAAATCTGTTGTTCCTAATCCAATTGTTCCAGATTGAATTAATTGACCATCAATAGTAATTAACTCATACGAAACAGCCGCATTTGAACCATTTGCAATTGTTACTTTTTCTTTTGCTGGATTAGGGTACATCGCAACATTTTGTAACGTGGCTTCTTCAATTCCTAAAGCAAAATTATCGATTGCATAAATTCCGTCTAATAATACAGAGAAATCTGCACCAATCACTACTTCGTTACCAATCACAGTAATTGCGTGATCATTTAATTGCGGAATATAAGGAACATCCAATCGAATGTAATAGTTTCCACTTGGAATAGAAGTGAATTGGAAATTACCCGTCGCGTCTGTGTAAGTAAATGCAATCACTTGATTCGAAGCATCGAACAATTTTACCAATGCATTTTCAAAACCAACCGTCGGTGATTTTAAATACGTAGTATCAATAATCACATTTCCTGCGATTACACCAGAGCCACTTAAAACGTTCAATGTGTTTGAGTTGATATTTCCGCTATTCAAAAAGCACGGTAAACCGATTGCATCCGCCGTTGACCAAGTATCTCCTGCAGTGTAATACAATGGCGCAACACCTGGGAACAAAACAGAATCTGGCGTGAATCGTACATGGTACATTCCAGTTTGTAAACTATCCGCCAGATAAGTTCCATTAGAAACAGTTAAAGTTTGAACAGGTTGTGCAAGAAGCGTATCGCCAACAAAGTTAAAGACCTCCAAAATCCCTTCAGCTGGTGAACCATTTACTGTCAACAAACCGCTGATATCATTAAATGATTCTTGTTCATCTAAGAAAATAGCTGAATCAAAAACATTATCAGAAACATCCGCAATCACTAATTTAATATGATAAGTCGCACCTATCTGTGCGAAGAATTTTGCTTCAAATGGAGTTGTAAAGGCATCAAAAACAAAACTTCCTGAATTTGGACCGCTAATGTTATCTATGTAATACTGAGGATTTACAGTTTGATTTACAGAATTTATTTCTACAGGAATTGTTGTACCCGGTAAAAAAGCAATATTTGCATAAGCTCCATTATTTTCTGAAACCAAGAAAAGAAAGCGATCGGTAAAAGATGTGTTTGCGAATTCTGGATATTCTTCAGAAGCCAAGACATAGGTAAAACGAATTGTATCCGAAACAGATGGTGTAAAATCAAATTCTACCACACATGCATCGTAATTGGTTGGAAATTGTCCTGCATTCGCACCAAAATTGGCAATATCTGCATCACCGCTTGAACCAAATCCTGTTGAATTGAACACAGCACTTGGTTGTTGAGAACCAGATACAATACCAGTTGACATCACTAAACCACTATTCAGTCCCAAGATTCCTCCGTTTTCAAAGCGACCAATTTGCAAAGGCACTGACAATAATTGAACATTCGAAACGCCATCACATTGAACACCAAAAATATTGGCAATCATCATGTCAAGGTTATTTACTTGCGTGAATTGAATTGTTTGAGCAAAGCTGAAACTAGTTGAAACACAAGCAAAGATTAGAGTGATTTTTTTAAAAAGATTCATAGTAGTTTGTTTTATTGAAAGCAAGACGCCCTAACATCAATTTAAGTTGCGTGGGTTGATTACTTTACAAAAAACTGATTCATCAAGGTCACAACTCCAATGCCCAGAATTACTCCCAAGACGATTTTTTTGAAAAGTGTTTCTGAAATTTTTTCTAAAATCAATTTTCCAATGTACGTCCCTACAACACTCACGACAATTAAGATGAGCACATAACCTAAATCATGATAATGAATAAAACCATTGGAGAAATAAACCAATCCTCGACTTAAATCAACTCCAAAATCAATAAACGCTGAAGTTGCAATGAATACATCTTTTTGCAAATTAAATGCTGCCAAGGTCATTCCTCTGATTGCTCCACCTGTACCAAAAAGTCCAGCTACGAAACCAGAAATGGTTCCTCCTACAACAGAATTAAAATTTGTGGGCCGAATCTCAATTTTCTGAAAAACAAGGAATAATAAACTGAAAAAGATTAAGAAAACAGCCAATCCAATTTCAAGAAGATGATTATCCAAATACTTGCTCAACAGCGCTCCTAGACTGACAAATATGACCGCTGGTACTCCAAGATAGAGCACTATTTTCCAATTTACTCCTTTCCTGAAAAGTACAATCTTAGAGATATTACTAAAAATATGAAATACAGCTGTAATACCTAAAACAGAATGAAAATCGAAGAAATAAGCGGCAATCGGCACGAAAAACACCGAAGAACCAAAACCACTAATGGTTCCAATGATTTCTGCTATTAACGCAAGAAAAACGAATAAAATTAGCTCGTAAGTTTCCAACTACTATAGTTTGATAATCTAGAAAGATTATCCATTTCATCTAAAGTTACTTAAAACTTGTTCAATCTGCCAGAATCGAGTAAAGAAATTACTTCACCTCAACTGCATTCTTTACCTTTTCATTTGTCAAAGCAATATCCAATACTTCATGCATGTGACTCACAAAATGGAAAGTCAAGCCTTTCAAATAATCTTGTTTGATTTCGTCAATGTCTTTTCGATTCTTGTCACACAGGATGATTTCTTTGATTCCTGCACGTTTGGCAGCAAGAATTTTCTCCTTAATTCCACCAACTGGCAACACATCTCCACGCAAAGTAATTTCACCTGTCATTGCCAAGTTTTTCTTCACGCGACGCTGCGTAAACAAAGAGGCTAAGGACGTTAACATGGTTATACCAGCACTTGGTCCATCTTTTGGCGTAGCTCCTTCAGGTACGTGAATATGTACGTTGTGATTATCAAAGGCTTCTTGGTTCAAATTCAACCAACTACTGTGCGCTTTCAAAAATTCTAAGGCAATGATTGCTGATTCTTTCATTACATCACCTAAATTTCCAGTCAAGGTCAATTTACCTTTTCCTTTTGTAATGGACGATTCAATGAATAAAATATCTCCTCCGACACTGGTCCAAGCTAAACCTGTTACAACACCAGCAACTTCATTGTTCTCATATTTTGTGCGACCACGACCTGCTCCAAGAACAGTAAACAAATCTTCCTGAGAAATTTTCGCAGTAAACTCCTCTTCCATCGCAATTTGACGGGCACGATTACGAACAATTTTCGCAACCATTTTATCCAATCCACGCACTCCTGATTCGTTCGTATATTCTTCGATCAATTTCTCCATGACTTTTTTATCGATGGAAATATCTTTCTTCGTAATACCGTGCTCTTCGATTTGTTTTGGCAACAAGTGACGTTTCGCAATTTCAATTTTCTCTTCTATTGTGTAGCCGTTCACCTCGATGATTTCCATACGATCACGCAATGGACCTTGAACAGTTGAAAGATTGTTCGCTGTTGCAATGAACATCACACGTGACAAATCAAATTCTGTTTCAACGTAATTGTCATAAAAAGCATTGTTTTGCTCAGGATCTAACACTTCTAATAATGCTGAAGATGGATCTCCATGATTGCTTCTTCCCAATTTATCAATTTCATCCAATACAAACACTGGATTTGAAATTTCCGCTTTTTTAATGTTTTGAATCACACGTCCAGGCATTGCACCAATGTATGTTTTACGGTGTCCACGAATTTCAGATTCATCATGTAAACCGCCCAAGGACATGCGAATGTATTTTCTACCTAACGCTTCTGCAATGGATTTTCCTAATGATGTTTTACCAACTCCTGGAGGACCATAAAAACATAAAATTGGTGATTTCATGTTGCCTTTCAATTTCAAGACGGCTAAATATTCTAAAATACGTTTCTTAACTGATTCCAATCCGTAATGATCGCGTTCTAAGATTTTCTCAGCACGTTTCAAATCCAAATCGTCGGTTGAATATTCTCCCCAAGGTAAATCCAACAACAAGTCTAAATAATTCATTTGCACTGTGTATTCAGCTCCTTGTGGATTCATACGTTGTAATTTATCCAACTCTTTGTAGAATAATTTCGAAACGCGTTCATCCCATTTTTTTGATTCAGCACGCAATGCTAAATCGCGCACATCTTGTTCTTGTGGATTATCGCCTAATTCATCTTGAATCGTGCGCATTTGTTGGTGCAAGAAATATTCACGTTGTTGACGATCCATGTCTTTACGCACTTTCGATTGAATTTCATTGCGCATTTCCAACATCTGAATTTCTAAGGTCAGATGTTCCATGACCATCATCACACGTTTTTTCATGTCCAATTCTTCCAACATTTCTTGTTTTTTGGAAACGTCAGCATTCATATTTGATGAAATGAAATTCACCAAGAACGTTGGACTATCTATGTTTCCGATTGCAAATGATGCTTCAGAAGGAATATTTGGACTATCACGAATGATTTGAAGCGCTAAATCTTTGATTGTTTTGAACAACACTTCCATTTCCTTGCTGTTTTTGTCAAACGCTTTTTCTTTCAGCATTTTGACATTTGCGCGCATGTAGGGTTCCGTTTGAGTCGGTTGAACAATTTCAAAACGACGTTTACCTTGTATGATAACTGTTGAACTACCGTCTGGCATTTTCAACATGCGAACGATTTGTGCAACCGTTCCAATGGTATGTAAATCTGCAAACTCAGGTGATTCTTCTTCCTGATTCTTTTGCGAAACAACACCAATAATCTTGTTTCCTTTATTTGCCTCTTGAATTAATTTAATTGATTTATCGCGTCCAACTGTAATTGGAATCACAACGCCTGGAAAAAGTACGTTGTTACGCAAAGGTAAAATCGCTAAATCTTCAGGAAATTCCTGTTTGTTCATGTTTTCTTCTTCCTCTGCAGTAATCAGTGGAATAAATTCCGCGTCATTGTCCATGCTTCCTGAAAATTGAAAAAAACTGTTGTCAAAAATATCACTCATAATATTGTCTTCGTAAATGTGCTGAGAAGTTGTTTGATGAAAGCTTCTCATGTTGTTTGTCAAAGTGTCAGTTAAAAAATCAAATCAAAGAATCAATCTTCTTTAATCCTTCATTTTTCAAGACCTCGACTAGTTGTCAAATGATATGCCATTGACAAAAAACTGAAATTTTGTCTTATTTCGTGTTGGCGATGTGCTTCAAAATACCAATTTCGGCTTCGGTTAGTTGTAAACCTCTGCGCGCCATCATGTTGTTTGCGTATTCAATCGCTTTATCCAATTTAAACGGAACCGATTCTTCTGCGCCGCCCCAAGTGAACGAAGGAACAAATTTCGCTGGAAATCCTGCACCAAAAATATTCGAAGAGACGCCAATAACAGTAGCAGTATTGAACATCGTATTGATGCCACATTTGGAATGATCGCCCATGCAAACTCCCATGAATTGCGTATCTGTTTTTACTTCCTCGCCTTTTTCGTAGGAATACGTTGAAATAAAGCCATAATTATTTTTCAAATTGGACGTATTCGTATCAGCTCCTAAATTGCACCATTCTCCGATTAAAGCGTTTCCTAAGAAACCATCATGACCTTTGTTTGAATAAGCTTGAAACACCACATTACTCACTTCTCCACCAACTTTACAATGCGGCCCCAAGGTTGTTGGCCCATAAACTTTTGCTCCCAATTTCAACGCACTGTGTTCACACATGGCAAGTGGTCCACGCACAATTGATCCTTCCATAATTTCAGCATCTTTTCCGATATAGATTGGTCCAGATGTCGTATTTAAAATCGCTGCTTCAACAACTGCTCCTTCTTCCAAGAAAATCTGAGAAGCGTCACCGATTACCGTATTTGTTCTCGATAATACTTGCGATGATCTTCCAGCAGTTAACAAGGAAAAGTCAGATTTTAATGCTTGTTCATTCTTTTGAAACAAATGCCAACGTTCACTAATTACCAATGGCATTTCTCCAGTGTAATTTACTTTTACTGATCCAGTTCCTTTGCGGGCAAACCAATTATTTCCAGCCACTAATTCTTCATTATCAGAAAGCGCTAAAATGGCCGCAATCACCTCATCGTTTGGAATCAAAGCCGCATTTACCGTTACATCCGATTCCTTTGTTGAAGGGAATTTTCCGTGTAAATAATCTTCGGTTTCAAAATAGATTTCCGCGCTTGGTTCGACCAATTTCCAGCGTTCTGAGTTGGTCAATATACCCATACGAACATCGCCTACAGGACGTGTTAACGTCAATGGTGCAAGACGCAAATGCAATCCGTTATCGTGCAAAAGTATTTTCATAGCAACAACTTAATTCGTTCTTAGTTTGAAGCCGTTAAATCAAACCCATTCTTTGCAATTTCTTGGGTTAAATTAGCTTCTTTTTTACTAAACAGGAACAACATTACAAACGTTAGTCCACCGTTAATAATTAACATTTCGTTTCCAAATTTGTAATCTCCAAAAAGTTGTTTCGAATAATGATCGAGACCATAACACAACAATGGCGCTAGGATACAAACAATTGGAACAATTGGAATTTTCGCACTTGAAATTGAACGTTTTGTGAGAATTCCAAATGAAAACAAGCCTAACAAAGGCCCATAAGTATAACTAGCAATGACAAAAATTAGATCTACAATACTGTCTTCGTCTTTCCATTTAAAGAAGAAAACTAACAAGGTAAACAACGCAGCGAATCCTAAATGAATTAACTGACGCATTTTATTTTTTCGTTTCTCATCAAGATCTTTTCGTCGTTCAAACCCTACAATATCGATGCAAAAAGATGAAGTTAAGGCTGTAATTGCACCGTCAACTGAAGGAAATAAAGCGGATATCAATCCAATAATAAAGATTAGAAAAATTCCTTGTGGTAAATGCTCCTTTACGATTGAAGGAAAAACGTCATCACTTTTTGCAAATTCCCACCCATTTTGTTGAGCATACAAGTACAAAATTCCTCCTAAAAATAAGAACAAGGCATTCACAAGTAGTAAAACAAAACTGAACGAGACAATGTTTTTTTGTGCATCTTTCAAGGTTTTTACACTGATGTTTTTTTGCATCATTTCTTGATCCATTCCGGTCATCGTGATGGTAATAAACGCACCTCCTATAATGTGTTTCAAGAAGTAATCTTTCTTCATCACGTCTGTTCCCCACAAACTCGTCATGTTCTTAGCTTGCATTTTGTGCCAAATCGTCGACCAATCCCAACCCAAAGTTTGCTGAATTGAAATGATACAAACAACCAAAGCCAAGAGCATAAACACAGTTTGAAGCGTATCCGTCCAAACAATTGTTTTTACACCACCTTTCAAAGTATACACAACAATCATGAACATAATAATCAAGGTTGTTAACCAAAAAGGAAAACCTATTTCGTTCAAAACGAATGTTTGAAGCACATTTATGACAATATAAAGTCGAGCAGTAGCTCCCAAAGTACGGGACAAAATAAAATAACCTGCTCCCCATTTGTAGGCATTGAATCCGAGTCGGTATTCTAAATAGCGATAAATCGAAGTCAGGTTGTATTTATAATACAAGGGCAATAAAACATACGCAACAACAAAATAGCCGATAAAAAACCCAAGCACTAATTGATAATAGTGCCAAGCTCCAGCGCCAACTCCACCAGGAACAGAAACGAACGTTACACCGGATAGCGATGTCCCAATCATTCCAAAGGCAACCAAATACCATGAACTTTTCTTATTTCCTGAGAAAAAAGATTCAGAATCAGCGTTTTTAGATGTCAAGACTGAAATCAAAATCAACACTGCGAAATAGGCAACTAATATCGAAACGACTAAGGCTGTACTCATAACTAAATTTGAAGGCTGAAATTACCATTTTTTGTTCAGAAGGAAATAATTTTTGTCGATTAACTCGTTACTTTATTCTCAATTGGAATTTTATCTTTGTACAAAAATTAGAAACCATGGAAGTTGTTTTGCAAATCGCATTGATTATTTTTCCTGCAGGAGCAGTATTGTTAACGACTATTTTCTTTTTAAGAAAGGAAACAAGTAAAGAAATTCGCACTGTTCAACTTGAAATGAAAAAACAGCGTCAAGAATTTTTCTTACCTAGTCGTTTGGAAGCCTATCAGCGCGCCATTTTGTTGATGGAGCGTATTCATCCAAACAGTTTAGTGATGCGTTTACACAACCCAGGTTTACCGGCAAAAGCACTTCAAGCAGATTTCTTGAAAGCGATTCGTGAAGAATATGATCACAATGTTGCTCAACAGATGTTCGTTTCTCCGCAAGCATGGCAAATGGTTAAAAATTCGAAAGAAGAAACAGTAAAAATCATCAACTTGGCAGGAAGTCAAATGCTTCCAACATCAACGGGAATGGATTTATCAGGAAAAATATTCGAAATCGTTGCTGAAGTTGGAGAAATGCCAACGGAAATTACTGTTGAGTATTTGAAGAAAGAGTTTCAGGAGCTGTTTTAATAGAACAAGGAACCCTGAACAAAGAACAATGACTTTGAATCAACTAGTCATATTTCACTAATCACTGTTTTCTGGTTAAACCAGATGAATTTCTAGGTCGTCGATTTCAATTTTATCTCCCGGAATGAGTTTCGCACGTTTGCGCAATTCGACTTCACCGTTGCGAATAACATCACCTTCCTCTACAATCATTTTTGCGTGTCCACCTGTTTCAGCAATTCCTAAGGCTTTTAACAATTGAATTAATTCAATGTAATCACCAACTATTTTAAATTCTTGTTTCATTTTTTGTTTTTGAAAAGTTCATACACCAATTCGGCTGCATGAAAAGAGGTGAGATCACCGGAAAAAACTTTCTTCTCGGCTTTTTTTAATTCATCGACTAAGCTATCATCTCCAAAGAAATCGTTCAAAATCATTTCCTTCAAGGTCTCAGCTAACCAATATTTATCTTGTAGTTTACGATGTGTTTCAAACCAACCGTTAATTTTTGTTTGATTCACAAATGATTCAATAACATGCCAAACCTTGTCGATATTTTCATTTTGATAGGAGCTACATGTAAATGATTGCGCAACCCAATCGCTTTGTTTTGGTGGAAATAAATGCATAGCGTTTGCATATTCACGACTTGCCATTTGCGCTTTCTTTGCATTGTCACCATCTGCTTTTGTTATCACGAGCGCATCGGCCATTTCCATGATACCGCGTTTGATTCCTTGCAACTCATCTCCTGCTCCAGCTAACATCAACAATAAGAAAAAATCTACCATTGAATGTACAAGCGTTTCAGATTGTCCAACACCGACTGTTTCAATCAAAATAACATCAAAACCAGCCGCTTCGCAAATATAAATACTTTCACGTGTTTTTCGTGCTACTCCACCAAGGGTCACTCCTGCTGCAGACGGACGAATAAATACCTGTTCATTAACAGATAATTCTTGCATGCGTGTTTTATCGCCTAAAATACTACCGCCACTTGTTGAACTTGACGGATCAATTGCCAAAACAGCGACTTTCAATCCACGTTCAACGAGTACTTTTCCAAATGATTCAATAAACGTACTTTTCCCAACTCCTGGAACTCCCGTAATTCCTACGCGAATCGATTTTCCTGAGAAAGGCAGACATGCTTGCACCAATTCCCCAGCTAGACGCATATCTTCAGGTCGAGTACTTTCAACCAAGGTTATACTTTCCGCCAATGTTTGTCGATAACCATTTTTCAAACCAGCCAATAAAGCATCCAACGTTCGCGATGCACGACGTTCCTTACGCTTATTTAACCAATTATCTAAATGTTTTTGATCCATGAAGCAAATATACAAACTCTTCTGACATCAAGACTTCAAGACTTCAAGACATCAAGACTTCAGGACTTCAAGACTACAAGACGGCAAGACAGAAGGATGATTTTTTTCAAACGTCTTAAGATCTTAATATCCTAACGTCTTAATATCTTAATATCTTAACATCCTAAAGTCCCAATGTCTATAAACAAAATCCCTACATTCGCAACATGAAACGCATTGGTTTACTTTCAGACACGCATGGTTATGTTGATCCAAAAATATACGAGCATTTTAAAGATGTGGACGAAATTTGGCATGCCGGAGATGTTGGTGATGTTACAGTGATCGATGAATTGCGTAAATTCAAACCTCTTCGTGGAGTTTATGGCAACATTGATGATTATGTTGTACGAAGAGAATTTCCTGAATTCAATCGATTTATGTGCGAAGATGTAGATGTTTTAATTACACACATAGGAGGAAAACCTGGAAAATATTCGAAACCAGCGTTTGATGAATTAGAAAAAGGAGCACCAAAATTATTTATTTGTGGACACTCACATATTTTATTAGTTAAAATGGATCCGCACTATAAGATGTTATGGATGAATCCGGGTGCATGTGGCTACAAAGGATTTCATTCCGTTAAAACACTCTTGCGTTTTTCCATTACAGGCGAACGAATTCATGATTTAGAAGCCATTGAAATTGGAAAAAGAATTTGATTGTAAAATTTTTCCCTTTTCTTTGCGTTAATTCTGCCGTATGAAGCGTATCAGTATTTTATTTTTATCATTTATTGCATTTTCAGCATATTCACAAACAGGTGGAACAACCACATTTGCACTTTTAGATTTAACCTACAACGCTCGCGCAGCTGGTTTGGCGAATGACTTTATTTCCATTAAAGATCAAGATATTAATTTAGGAATTGCGAATCCCTCATTATTAAATGAGAAGATGCAAACCAATTTAAGTTTGAATCAAGCATTGTTGGCAGGTGGAATTAATTATGGTCAAGTTGCATACGGACGAAAACTATTTAAAGGATTTGGTGCGGCTTCGATTCGCTATGTGAACTATGGTGAATTTACGCGAACGAACATCAATGGAACCGAGGAAGGAACATTTCATCCGTTTGATTGCATTATCGGAGCTGGTTACGGACAACAATTAAATCCACGAATTTCCGTTGGAGCAAATTTCAACTTAATTTTCTCGCAACTTGAATCATACAATGCATTTGGTGCAGCTATTGATTTAGCAGGAACATACACAGCAAAAGACGATAACTTATTGGTTACTGCCTTGGTCAAAAATGCAGGTTATCAATTTGATGGTTACACGTCAAAACAACATGATCCTTTGCCTGCAGAATTTCAAATGGCAGTTTCCTATAAACTTAAACATGCTCCTTTTCGCTTTTCATTGTTGGCGCATCACCTAAATAAATGGAACATCACGTATGTTGACCCAAATTTAAAACCAACTGTTGATCCGCTCACAGGAGACACCATTCCTGTTAAATATGCTGGTTTTGGAGAGCAATTAGCACGTCATTTTTCTTATTCAACTGAAATTCTCATTTCAAAAACAATTCACTTAAGAGCTGGATTTGATTACCACAAGCGTCAAGAAATGAAATTGGAACAGCGCCCTGGAATGGCAGGTTTCACATTTGGAGTCGGTTTTTACTTCAAAAAGATTAGCATTGACTATGGTTTTTCTATCTTTTCACGTGCTGGATTCAACAATATGCTGACGATTTCCACGAATTTATCCAAGTGGAAAAAATAATTTTCAAAATTTTAATTATTTCTAAACAAGCTCACTTAACCCATTTAGTCGGACATTTTACGTCATTCGTCGGTTATCAACTAAAAATTGTTTATTCTTTTTTGTAACTTTTTTAAACGTTCTTGAGTACATTAGACCAAACCATAACAAATAAAAATAAAGTTTATGAAAAAATTAGCAATTCTAGTAGGAGCTATTGTATTGACAGGTTCAACTTTCGCTCAAAAAGCAACTTTAGACAACCCATGGTCTTTGGAAGGTGTAATTAATTACAATTCAACTTCAGGTATTGGGTGGCAAGCACCAACTATTCGTGCACGTTATTTCGTGAATGAAAACATTGCTGCACGTGTTCAATTAGGACTTGGTGATGCCTTGGGAACACCTATGAAAGAATCTTATACATTATATGACGGTGACTCATTAAATGGAGCAACAGGTACTGCAGAAATTAAACGTATGAACTGGGTAGCTCAAATCGGTGGTGAATATCACTTAGCAGGTACAGACAGAATGTCTCCATACTTTGCTTTGGGAATTAACTTCGGTGGAGGAAGCCAAAAACAAACTACAACAGATGCAATGCCAGCAATGTCTTCAACTGGAGTTGATGCAGCTACTTCATCTTACGCCAAAGGTGTTTCTTATACAGATGAGGCAAAAATGTCAATGTTTGGTGTTAGTGTAGGAGCTGGTATGGATTTCTATGTATTCGAAAACATATACTTAGGAGTTGAGTTAGGTTTAGGATTTAGTTCTTATAATCAAAAAGATTACACAGGTACATTAACAACATCACCAACAACTTCAAGTGATATTTTCGTTGCAGGAAACAAAAAAACTCATTTGAACACAGGAGCTGCTAATGCTGCTTTCCGTTTAGGATGGAGATTCTAATCTCAGATAAAATTTCAAGAGGGAGCTTCGGCTCCCTTTTTTTTTGCCAAAAAAACGCTAATTTCGTTCCATGTCAACATCAAATAAAATCACCATTGCAATTGATGGTTATTCTTCTTGTGGAAAAAGCACAATGGCTAAAGCTTTAGCAAAAAAGTTGGGCTATGTCTTTATTGATAGCGGTGCAATGTATCGCGGTGTAACGTTGTTTTGTATGCGGCACAAATTGTTTGATCAAGAAGAGAATCCTTTGTTACCAGAAATAATCACTGCTCTGCCTAACATTGCTATTGATTTTAAATTCAACGAGGAAACAGGTACTTCCGATTTGCATTTGAATGGAGAAAATGTTGAACAAGCGATTCGAATGCCAGATGTTGCTGCACGCGTTTCAGCAGTGGCTTCCATCAAGGAAGTGCGATCTAAACTAGTTGAAGAACAACGTAAAATGGGGTTGTCTGGCGGAATTGTAATGGATGGTCGTGACATTGGTTCGGTTGTTTTTCCGAATGCTGAATTGAAAATTTTCGTTACAGCAAAACCTGAAATCCGTGCTGAACGAAGATTGAAAGAACTAGAACTCAAAGGTGTCGTTACAACTTTTGAAGAAGTATTTAAAAATCTACAGGAACGAGATCACTTGGATTCTACACGATCTGAAAGTCCATTGATCAAAACTTCGGATGCCATTGAAATCGATACGTCTGATTTAACACCTGTGTCACAACTAGAATTAGCCTTTGAATTGGCTCAAAAACATTCTAATTGTTAAATTTTTACTCACTTGTTAAAAATTAACTTTACCCCGTGTTTTTATTGTGTTTTTGTTAATTTTGCAAAACTAAAAAGCACGAAATGAACTCCATTGGGAAAGTCACAGAAGATTTAATTAACAGA